>JAIVJN010000016.1 GCA_020200025.1 Acidobacteriota bacterium
CGGTCCACTCGCTCCAGGCCTCGTCGGGGGCGCGTGTATTGCCCGAACGTGTGAACATCTCGACCTTGGTGCCGTTGGGCGTGGCAGCCCGCCACGATAGCGCGCCCCACGTGGCGACAGTGCGTGCATCGCGTACATCGGATTCGTACGATCCACGTTCCGCGCGATCCGCCGACAGCGAGAAGACGAGCCCTGGGTTCGCCGTGACGAGCCACGTGCGCCCACGGCTGCGCTGCACCATCGTCGTCTGCTCGGCCGACACGCGTGCGAGAAGTGTTGGGCGCAGCGGTTCGCCGCCGAGGCGATAGAGCTTGCCACGGTTGCCGGTTGCGACGAGCAGGCTGCCATCATCTTCGAGGGCGAGATCGTACGGGGCATCGTCGCGCGAGCTCCAGATCTGATCCCACAGCCCGTCGCTCGTTACGCGATACACGGCTCCCGTAGGCCCACGTCGATCGTCGCGGCTCGGTTGAGGGGTGGCGCCCTGCGGTGCCACGGGCACGTCGATGACGGCAAAGCCGGTGATCTCGGTCGAGACAGTCGGAATGGGTGCCGAGCGCGGTGGCTCGGCTGGGGCATCAGGGCGGTCCTCGCCGCCTTGTGCGGGGCGACCGCTCTGCGCCGCGACGAACACCTCGCCGCGCGCGGACAGCCGCAGCGCGCCAATCTCCTGGTAGGGGGTGTCGAGGGCGAGAAAGCCTTTGCCGTTGCGGTCGACGCGGAAGACTCTCCCGGGTGATCCTGTGCCGACGAGCAACTGCCCCTGACCGTCCAGGGCGAGCGTCAACGCGTGCGTCGTTCGAGTGCTGAAGAACTTCGTGCCCGTGCCATCGGGCGTGATGCGATACACGACGCCCTTGTCGCCCGTCCCCGCGAAGAGCGCGCCGTCGCGGTCGGCGACGAGCGACCAGATGTACTTGTCGTCGGGATCGAAGAACGGCGTCGCGGTTCCTTTTGCGTCGACCTTGTAGATGCGCCCATCCGGCGAGGTGCCGGCGAAGATCGAGCCGTTCGGCCCCGCGGCTAGAGCATGAACTTCGAGCTCGGCGCTGTCGAAGAATACCGTTCCCTTGCCACTGCGATCGACACGGAAGACGCGCCCGTCGTTGCCGGTGCCGAGGAATATGTCGCCTTCGGCTCCTTCGACCGCCGTCCAGATGAACGGCACGCCCGGGTCATAGACACGCTCGACGCGCGGCCCGAGCATCACGCGCCCGTGCTCGTCGAGTGACAGGCTCTCGAGCTCACCTCTGAGGAAATCTGCCTGGGTCGCTGCCTGCCAGAACCCAGGCGTCGCGCCACCGCGGAGGGAAGCGACGACGACGAGACCGAGCGCGACAAGACCACACTGCAAGTGAGTCATAGGCAAATGAAAGGGCGTGCGAAGACAACGAAGCCGGCGGGGATGGATCATCGGCCGAATGCCGGCGGAACCTGCACCACGGGCTGCTACTGCCGATCCAGCATCACGGTGAGCTGCCGCGATCCCGAGATGGCCAGCTCCGTCGCGAGCTCCCACTCGCCGCGGGTGGCCGAGCGCAAGACGGCAACATTGCCGCTGTCGCGGTCCGACTCGAGCACAGCGAGGACGGAGGGTGGCAAGGCAGTCATCGCCTCACCGTTGACGACGGCACCTTGGTCTGGTGCCGACAGGCGGACGTAGAGACGATTGCTGCGACGGGCGCGGTTGAACGTGCGAATCAATTGGGACACGCGCTGAGCCTCGGCGCCACGCGTCTCGCGTCGCTCTTCGAGCGCCAAGCGGGCCGCGTCCGACACGAGCAGTTGGAGCGAACCGCTCGCGTTGGCGGGAAACTCGATGGGGACCTGCTTGACCATTTCTTCGCCCCTGAACGAGCGCAGGAGCACGTTGACAATCGCCGTGCGCCCAGCACGAGGCCGCGTGGTATCGAGCCACACGCGCTCGATGCGCGCCGTCGTCGACTGTTCGGTGGCGTCGATGGTCAGCGACAGCCGTTCAACGTTGACCGGCTCGACCGCATTCTTCAACAGGAACGTCAGCGGTCCCGCCACGTAGGCGGCAGCGCCGCCGGCTGGTTGGTCGCCGGTGAAGATGTCCTCGAAGGCGAGATCGGCATGCTCGCTGATTGTCGCCGTGCCCCGCACGGTGAACGAGGCGGGGCCGGCGGCTCGTTGGTACGACGTCAGCACATTCGCGACCGCGAGGTAGGTGAGGAGCGGCGTGAAGGTGTGATCCTTGACCACGCCGAACGAGAACGTACGGCTCGCGCCGCGATCGGAATTGAGCGTGATACTGATCGGAATCGTCGTCGGGCCCGCGCCCAGGCGCCCGGCGATCGCCGTGGCGCGATCCTGCTGCACCGTGCCGATGATGGGTCCGAGACTGGCGAGCTTGCTCGATTGCAGCAGACTGGGCAGGACGACTTGGACGTCGGCCTGCGTCATCGGGAACTGGGTGGGCCCGAGGTTGTACATCGGGTGACCGAACGCATACACGCGGTCGCCATCGACATGCGTCACCGTGCCGGTGGCGCCGAGCACGAAATCTCCTGAGAGCAGCGACACGCCCACCGCATCGCCGGGACGCAGCGTCCGCGGGGGCGCCTCCGGTGCATCCGGTGCCGGCAGGCTGTTGGGCGCCGACACGGGCAGCCATCCGCGCTCGGCGAGCGCCGGCGCGATCGGCGCCAGCACGTCGGCGTCGAAGCCGGCAGCCACGAGCGGCACGGCAATCGGCCGCAGCAGCGTGCCCATGTGCGCGCTCACAGCGGACGTATCGGCGCCGACGAGAAGAGCCTGTGACGCGGTGTCGACAAACGTGCGCGCGCGCCCGAGATCGCGGCTCCAGATCGCCACGAGGTCGGCCGGCGCGACCGGCCACGTCATCGCCACGGGGCGTGTGCCGGGCGACGGCGTGGCCAACACCGTCGCGTCCACCATCTCGCCGATCGGCGTGATGCCCGCAATCGGTTCCTTGGCGAACTGGCCGAGGGCGTACGACACCGCCCCGAGAAGACGTCCATCCACATAAACGGGACTGCCGCTCATGCCGGCGATGACCCCCGTCCGCTCGAGGGGACCTCCCTCGAGCCGCGCCAGGACCAGGTTGCGACGAGGACCGACGACGTTTCGCAACACGCCGAGGATATGGACCTTGAACTCTTCGATCGTCGATCCCTCGAATACAGTCCGTCCCACGCCCACCATGCCGGGCCGAACCTCGTCGACGGAGAGCAGACCTGACTGAGCGATGGGCGTGGCGGCAAGCACCCAGAGCGCCAGCGCGAGGGCCACGAATGTTCGCAGGATCATGGAATGGGGAGCGACATGCAGGGCTTGTACCGTTATACGGAGATTCTGCAGGTGAAGCAAGCCAAGAGTGGCCCAGGTTGACCATGTCGGCAGCACGAGTGGCTTGGCAAAGCCGGCGCCGCCTGTTGCGCCGCCTTGACACGAGCGAATCTGCTTTGCTACCGTGTCGCCACGCTGCTGATCATGCGCTCACGAGTCGCCTCCGCGAACCTTCGCACCGCTGCACAGCCGGCCCGCCGGCACGACGGCGTTCGTGCGTTCGCGTGGTGGTGGTATCGGGCCCAGACTGACGAGGCTCCGCGCGAGTAGATTCACCACCGCTTCTCGACTCGACCGAGCGCCTCTTCAGCCCGATGGTTGGAGAGGCGCTTTTCATTTGTGTGCCAACTCTGATGCCGCTCCCGAAACTCTGCGTCACCGTCACCGGATCCACCGTCGCGGAGCTCCGCAACCGCAGAGACCGCGTCGTCGACGCCGACCTGGTGGAGCTGCGCCTCGACACCGTCAGCGATCCGTGCGCGGCGGCGGCACTGGCGGGCCGGCGGCGGCCGGTCATCGTGACGTGCCGCCCGCGGTGGGAAGGCGGACAGTTCGCCGGCAGCGAAGAAGCGCGCCGGCAGATCCTCGTCGACGCCCTTTCGCTCGGCGCCGAATTCGTCGACATCGAGTGGCGGGCCGGCTTCGACGATGTCCTGCAGCGAACCGGCGGACGTCGCATCGTTCTCTCCTCGCACGACTTCGACGGCATTCCAGCCGACCTCGCGGCTCGCGTGCACGCGATGCGGGCCACCGGCGCCGAGGTGGTGAAGGTCGCCGTGACGGCGAAGCGGTTGTCAGACAACCTGGCGCTGCTGCCGCTTGCCAAGTCCGAGGTGCCCACGGCTCTCATCGCGATGGGTGATGCGGGCCTCGTCTCGCGCGTCCTGGCTGGACGCCTCGGGTCGTGTTGGACCTACGCGGGGAGTGCCGTGGCACCCGGCCAGGTGCCCGCCGAGCGCTTGCACAACGAGTACGGGTTCAGACAGATCGGTCCACGTACCGCACTCTACGGCGTTGTCGGTCGCCCGGTGACGCATTCGATCTCGCCGGCGCTGCACAATGCCGCCTTCAGAGCCAACCACCTCGACGCCGTGTACCTCCCGTTCGCCGCAGCCACGCTCGACGACTTCTGGACGTTTGCCGATGCCTTCGATGTTCGCGGGGCGAGCGTGACCGCGCCCTTCAAGGTGGAAGCGTTCGAGCGGGCCGACGAGAGCGACGCCGTGAGCCGGCGCATCCGCGCCCTCAATACGCTCAAGCGTGACGGCCGACGATGGATCGGGTGCAATACCGACGTCGCGGGATTTTTGCGTCCGCTCGATGGGGTCACACTGCACGGCACACGCGCAACGATTCTTGGCGCCGGTGGCGCGGCTCGGGCGGTCGCGCTCGCCCTGGCTTCGGCGGGAGCCCTCGTCACCGTGTGCGCGCGTCGTCCCGGGGAGGCGGCTGCCGTAGCCGGGCTCGCGGGCGGGACGGCGGGGGCATGGCCGGTGCAACCGGGAACCTGGGATCTCTTGATCAATGCGACGCCGGCCGGCACGTTCCCCGACCTCGACGACACACCCGTCGCGCCGGGCGCTTTCACCGGGCGACTCGTGTACGACCTCGTCTACAACCCGGCGGAGACACGGCTCCTACGAGATGCGGCGGCGGCGGGGCTGGCGACGCTTGGGGGGCTCGAGATGCTTGTGGCACAGGCGCAGCAGCAATTCGAGTGGTGGACGGGCGTTCGCTCGTCAGGACGCGTGATGCGAGACGCGGCGCTCGCCACCCTCACGACCACCGCCGATGGCGCTCGATCATGACGCTGACATCATTCGAAGCGTTCGTAGAGCTGGCGCAGCGGGGAACTTTTGTACCCGTTGTGAAGGAGATTGTCGCCGATCTATTGACGCCGGTGTCGGCCTTTCTCAAGATCGCCGAGCACTCCGATTACGCCTTCCTGCTCGAGAGCGTCGAAGGCGGCGAGCACGTGGGGCGCTACTCGTTCCTCGGCAAGGATCCGTTCTTGATCCTCCGAGTACGCGGCGGGCGCGTCCAGATCGAGCAAGCCGGCGTCGTCACCGAGCGTGACGAACCGTTCGTCGACGTCCTGCGCGAGTTGATGAACCGGTTTCGCTCACCGTTCGTACCAGGACTGCCGCGACTCACGGGCGGCGCCGTCGGCTATTTGGCGTACGACACGGTCCCATGGTTCGAGCCGTCGGTCGTTCTGCAGCACACCGAGCATGACGTCGAGCAAGCCGGGTTCATGCTCTTCGATTCGGTCCTCGCCTTCGATCACGTGCAGCACCGCATTCTGCTGATCGCGAACGCGCGTGTGTCGGGCGAAGACGATCTGCGGGCGCTCTATCAGTTCGCCTGCGCGAAGATCGAGTTCCTGGAGCGTGAGCTCGAGCGCGCGTTGTCGCTCTCGCGCGACACCAATCCGAACGCCCTCGATCTCCGGTCGAACCTGACGCAGCCGGCATTTGAAGCGATGGTCCGGACAGCGAAAGAACACATTGCCGCCGGCGACATCTACCAGGTGGTGCTGTCGCAGCGCTTCGAAGCGCAGTTCGAGGTCGACGCCTTTACCGTCTACCGGGCGTTGCGCCACGTCAACCCGTCGCCCTACATGTTCTTCATCAGGATGGGCAATCGCGCCGTCGTCGGCTCGTCACCGGAGATGCTGGTGCGCGTCGAAGGACGGCGCGCGGAGACGCACCCGATTGCCGGCACCCGCCCGCGCGGGCGATCCGAGGACGAGGACCAGCGGCTCGCCGACGAGCTGAAGCGCAACGAGAAGGAGAAGGCCGAGCACGTGATGCTCGTGGACCTCGGCAGGAACGACCTGGGCCGCGTGTGCGAGTACGGCAGCATACGCGTGTCGACCTTCATGGCCCTCGAGCGATATTCGCACGTGATGCATCTGGTCTCGGTCGTCGAAGGGCGCCTCGCCGAGGATCGGGACCGTCTCGACGCGCTGGTCGCGTGTTTTCCCGCCGGCACGGTGTCCGGCGCCCCGAAGGTTCGGGCCATGCAGATCATCGACGAGCTCGAGCCCACGTCACGCGGCGTCTACGCCGGCGCGGTCGGCTACCTGGATTTCGCCGGCAATCTCGATTTTTGTATTGCGATTCGCACCGTCGTGCTCGATTCCGGCAGGGCCTACGTGCAGGCCGGGGCCGGCATCGTGGCCGACTCGAACCCGACGGCGGAGTACGAAGAGACGCGCGACAAGGCCAAAGCCATGGTGCGCGCGCTGGAGCTGGCGAATGCGGGTCTCTGAGCCGCATTCCAAAAAACGAAATCCGGTTTCGTTTTCAGAATGGTGAACATGGTTCTCGTCATCGACAACTACGATTCGTTCACCTACAACCTCGTGCAGTATCTCGGCGAGCTGGGTGCGGAGGTGACCGTACGCCGGAACGACGAAACGAGCCTCGATGAGATTGCGGAGCTGTCACCGGCGCGCATTCTGATTTCGCCCGGCCCGGGCAGACCCGAACACGCCGGAATCACGCTCGACGTGATCAAGCGATTCGGCGGCACACGGCCGATATTGGGTGTATGCCTCGGCCACCAGGCGATGGGGATGGCGTTTGGGGGGGACGTCGTTCGGGCGCCGCGGCCGATGCACGGCAAGACGTCGACCGTGGAGCACGACGGCCGCGGGATTTTTGGCGGCATCACCTCGTCGTTTCAGGCCTCCCGCTATCACTCGTTGGTCGTCGCCGAGGAGGCGTGGCCTGCCGATCTCGAGATCTCCGCGCGCTCGCGCGAAGACAACCTTGTCATGGCGCTGCGACATCGGACCTGGCCCTTGCACGGCGTGCAGTTTCACCCCGAGTCGATCCTGACGCACGAAGGCCGGCGCATCTTGCGCAATTTTCTCGAGCTCTGACCGATGTTTCCCGAGCTCATCGACAAGCTGACGAGGCGGGAGGATTTAACGTCCGAGGAGGCCTCGAACGCCATGGCCGCCGTCATGCGCGGAGAAGCCGCGCCGGCACAGATCGCCGGGCTGCTCATCGGCCTGGCGATGAAAGGCGAACGTCCGGCCGAGCTCGTCGGTTTGGCCAAGGCGATGCGGGCCGAAGCGGTCCCGCTCCACCGGTCCGACGACGACGTGTTCGACACCTGCGGAACGGGCGGCGATCGTTCCGGCACATTCAATGTCTCGACGACCGCCGCGTTTCTCGTCGCCGCTTGCGGCGTGCGCGTGGCCAAGCATGGGAACCGATCGGTGTCGAGCCGCTGTGGCAGCGCCGACGTGCTCGAGGCGCTGGGGGTGGATCTGGCGGCCTCGCCGGCGCGAACGGCTCGTTGCCTGGCCGACGTGGGCATGGCTTTTTTGTTCGCGCCGACCTTCCATCCGGCGATGCGCCACGCGGCGGCGACGCGCCGGGACCTCGGCGTCCGCACGGCGTTCAACCTCCTCGGGCCGCTGACGAATCCGGCCGGCCCCCGTCGCCAGATCGTGGGCGTGCCGACCCCGGAGCTGACCGAACTGATGGCCAAGGCGCTTCAGTTGCTCGGTGCGGAATGCGCGTGGGTCGTTCACGGCGCCGACGGCCTCGACGAGATCTCGACCACCGGACACACTAAAGTGTCCGAATGCCGGAACGGCACCGTTCGCACGTTCTATGTGCATCCGTTGGACTACGGGCTCACACGGACCACGATCGAGACCCTGCGGGGCGGTGACGCGCAGGCCAACGCGGCGATTGTTCGCGAGATACTCGGTGGCGCCCTCGGACCAGCCCGCGAGATCGTGTTGCTGAACGCCGGTGCCGCGCTCTTCGTTGCCGGTCAGGCCGGCACGGTCCGGGGCGGTATTCAAATGGCTGCTCAGGCGATCGATCAAGGGCTTGGGCGGCAAGTCCTCGATCGGCTCGTCGCTGCGACAGCCCTGAAAGGGCAGGCTTGAATGGCGCTGCTTGTTCATCGCCCCGACCTGCTCGAAGCGATTGTGGGTGCCACCGAGCGACGCGTCGAGCTGTCGCGTGCGGAGAGGTCAGCGAGAGACATCGAGCGACAGGCAGGGGAGATGCACCCGTGCGGTCAAGCGTTCGAAGACGCCGTTGGGCACCTCGGCTCGCTGAACATCATCGCCGAGTGCAAGCGGAGGTCACCCTCACGCGGAGTGCTCAGGCGCCAATACGACCCTGTGGCGATTGCAAAGGGATACGAACGTGCTGGCGCCGCCGCAATCTCCGTCCTCACCGAACCCGGGTTCTTCGACGGGCATCTCTCCCACCTTTCAGCCGTCCGGGCGGGAGTCTCCCTGCCTCTTCTTCGCAAAGACTTCATCGTCGACGACTATCAGCTTGTCGAGGCCAGAGCCAGCGGCGCCGACGCGGTGTTGCTGATCGTGGCGGCTCTCGACCTGTCCGTACTGCGCCGTCTGCGCGAGCGCGCGTGTGACCTGGGACTGGCAGCCCTCGTCGAGGTGCACGACGTGACCGAGCTCCACATGGCCCTGGACGCCGGCGCGACGCTCATCGGTGTGAACAACCGCAACCTCCGGACGCTGGAGCTCGATGTCGGACTCTCGCACGAGATCGCTCGCACGATGCCAGCCGGTGTGACGATGGTCAGTGAGAGCGGGCTGCAATCCGCCGACGACCTCACGGAGCTCTCGCTGCTCGGGTTCCGGGCCTTTCTGATCGGCGAGCGGTTCATGACGGCCCCGGATCCGGGCGCGAAGCTCGGGAGATTTCTCCACCGAGCAGAGGATCATCCCAGTGCCTGAAATGCCTCGCAACGGCTCCGAGCCACCGTTTGCCGCCGAGAAACCCGGCCTTCGTGCTGCGTTTCTCGAGGCCGACGATGGGCCGTTCACGAGAATCAAGATGTGCGGCATGAGACGAGAAGCTGATGTCGACGCGGCCGTCGATCTCGCCGTGGACGCGGTCGGGTTCGTGCTGTGGGACGGCAGCCCACGACACGCCACGCCATCGACCACGGCTGCGCTGGTGCGTCGCTTGCCGCCTTCCGTGACGCCTGTCGCCGTGCTCGTCAACCCGACGAGCGCCGCCATCGCTCAGGCGGTCGACGAGCTGGGATGTCGGATCGTGCAGGTCCACGGCGTCATCGAAGGAGCCGGCGTGACCAGCGGTACGCATCGCCTCGTTCGCGCGGTGGCCCTCGGCCAAGCGGACGGCACCGTCGTGCCGGATGTCGAGGCCGGCGTCGACGTGCTGCTCGACGCACACGATCCGCTTCGTCACGGTGGCACCGGTCGAACGGTCGACTGGACCCGGGCCGCCCTGGTGGCCCGCCGCCGCCGCACGATTCTGGCCGGCGGCTTGACGGCCAGCAATGTGGCAGAAGCGGTGCGAAGCGTGCGGCCGTACGGCGTGGACGTGGCCTCAGGGGTCGAAGCCGAGCCTGGCGTGAAGGATCGTGCGGCCATGCGCGCGTTCGTGGCCGCCGTCAGGAGCGTGACGTGAAGGAGACCGAGACGAACACGCAACCTTGGTTCGGCCGGCGCGATCCGGACGAGCGCGGCTACTTCGGCCCCTACGGCGGCCGCTTCGTGCCGGAAACGCTGGTCGCGCCCATCGAAGCGCTCGACGCAGCCTATCGGGACGCCCGCCGCGATGCGACATTCGAAGCAGAGCTGAAGCGTCTGCTTGCGCGCTACGTCGGCCGCCCCACCCCGCTGTGGGAGGCGCGGCGCCTTCGTGAGCTGTGCGGCGGCCCGCGCATTCTGCTCAAGCGCGAGGACCTCACCCACACGGGCGCGCACAAGATCAACAACGCGCTGGGCCAGGCGCTGCTGGCGGTGCGAATGGGCAAGAAGCGGATTGTCGCCGAGACCGGCGCCGGTCAGCACGGCGTGGCCACGGCCACGGCGTGCGCGCTCCTTGGCCTCGAATGCATCGTTTACATGGGCACGGAGGACATGGAGCGGCAAGCGCTCAATGTGTTCCGCATGCGGCTCCTGGGCGCGACCGTGCACGGGGTCGACTCGGGAAGTCGAACGCTCAAGGACGCGATCAACGAAGCCATGCGCGATTGGGTTGCACATCCTGCCGACACCTATTACCTGCTCGGGTCGGCCCTTGGACCGCATCCGTACCCGTTGATGGTGCGTGAGTTCCAGTCCGTCATCGGACGCGAGGCGCGGTCGCAGTGTCTCGAGCTTCTCGGTCGGTTGCCGGATGCGGTCGTCGCTTGTGTCGGCGGCGGGAGCAATGCCATCGGAATCTTCGACGCGTTCGTCGACGACGTTGCCGTGCAGCTCGTCGGAGTCGAGGCGGGCGGAACCGCCATCACGCCAGGCCGGCATGCGGCGCGTTTCGCGGGCGGCGCCTCCGGGGTGCTGCAGGGCACGCGCACCTGGATCTTGCAAGACGAGCACGGCAACGTCGAGCCGACGCACTCCATCTCGGCGGGCCTCGACTATCCCGCGATCGGGCCCGAGCACGCGTGGCTACGCGACACCCGCCGCGCCACCTATCACTATGCGTCCGATGACGAGGCGGTGGACGCCTTCCAGACGCTGGCCAAGCTCGAAGGCATCGTGCCGGCGCTCGAGTCGTCACATGCGATCGCCTGGGTCATCACGTCTGCCCGTGCCTATGGTCGGGACGGCGTGTTGCTGGTGAACCTCTCGGGACGAGGCGACAAGGACGTGCAAAGTGTGGCTCAGGCGCTCGCGCGACGGAAGGGCGAACGTGTCGCGGATTGACGCGGCGTTCCGCACTCTGCGGGCACAGAGCCGGACCGGCCTCGTCACGTATGTGACGGCCGGCGATCCCGACCTCGATCGTTCGGGCGATATCTTGCGGCGACTCGATCATGCCGGCGCCGATTGCCTCGAAGTGGGCGTGCCGTTCTCGGACCCGCTCGCCGACGGTCCGGTCATCCAACGGGCGACGGAGCGTGCCCTGGCGGCCGGTGCGACGCTTGTCGGCGTGCTCGAGATGATCGCATCGATCAGGCACCGAATCGCCGCGCCCATCGTCATCTTCAGCTACGCGAATCCGGTTCTGCGCTTGGGAGTGGCGGAGTTCGTCAGGCGGGCGACGGCTGCTGGCGTCGACGGCGTGCTGACGCTGGATCTTCCCCCCGAGGAAGCCGACGAGGTTCGCGTCGCACTGGCCGGGGCGGCCATTGATACAATTTTCCTGTTGAGCCCGACGACGACAGCCAAGCGAATTCGCCGCGCGGCGGCCCTTGGCAGCGGCTTTCTCTACGGCATTTCGCGTGTCGGCGTCACCGGGGTCCGTGACACGGTGTCAGAGTCTGCGCGGGAGCTGGCCGCCCGGGTGCGGGCGGAGACGCCGATGCCGCTCGCGCTCGGGTTCGGCCTGTCGCGGCCCGAGCACGTGCGCGAGATCGGGCGGTGGGCCGACGCGGCGGTCGTTGGCAGCGCCCTGGTCCAGGTGATCGCGGACCATGGCCGGTCGTCTGATCTGCTGGGTGAAGTGGAGCGCTACGTTCGATGGCTGCGGAGCTGAGCATCGAGGCGCTGCGCGAAGAGATCGATCGCATCGACGAAGTCGTGGTCCGCCTGCTCGACCGGCGCGCGCGCTGCGCATTCGCGATCGGACGGCTCAAACGCGAACAACAGCTCACCGTGTATGAGCCGGCGCGCGAGGCCACGGTCATGGCGCACGTGAAGGCCGTGAACGCGGCGCTCGGCGGCCCACTCGACGGCGACGCGATCGGGCGGTTGTACGAGCGAGTGATGGACGAGGCGCGACGAATCCAGCGGATCGAGCACGATAAAGAGGCCGCGGAAAAACGGGATCGAGGGCTGGTTGAGTAGAGGCCAGGTGCGATGGGTGCGACAGGTGGGTAGGTGCTTGGGTGCGGAATGCGATGGGTGCGACAGGTGGGTAGGTGCTTGGGTGCGGAATGTGATGCGATGCGTGCGACAGGTGCGATGGGTGCGACAGGTGCGATGAGTGCAGAATGCGGTGGGCTGGACAGATGCGCACTGGCACCCGAAGCACTCCGCACCGACGCACCTGTGTACCTGTCGCACCTGTCGGTACCTGTCGCACCCGTCTATTGAAGATAGGATAGCCACATGGTCGTCGTGATGAAGGAGCGGGCGAGTGACGCCCAGGTCGAGCAGGTGATTGCTCATCTGGTGGAGTTGGGCATGGACGTCCACCGCTCGACTGGCGCATCGCGCATCGTCCTCGGTGTGGTTGGCTCCGGCAAGGTCGACCCGCGGCTGATCGAGATGCTCGAGGGTGTGCACGAGGTGCTGCGCATCACCGAACCCTACAAGCTGGCCAGCCGCACGTTCAAGCCCGACGACACCGTATTTGCGGTCGGCGACGTGCGCTTCGGCGGCGACGAAGTGATCGTGATGGCCGGACCGTGCTCGGCGGAACACGAGAGCCAGGTGCACCAAAC
>JAIVJN010000419.1 GCA_020200025.1 Acidobacteriota bacterium
GTCGTCAACAATCATCTCCGGTCGCTCAACGGGCTCGATAGCCTCGATGGCGCCGAGCGGTCTCGTGTTCGACAGAAGCGGCTACTACAGGCCGAAGGTCTGGCCGCCTATGTTCAGCGGCTGCAACTCGATCATCCGAGCGCGCGGCTCGTGGTCCTCGGCGACTTCAACGCCTTCGCGGTCAATGACGGCCAAATCGACGTGCTCGGCATCGTCCGCGGCGCGCCAGCGCCGGCACACCAAGTGGTCGCCTTTTCGCCCGATGAGGTCACACCGGATCTCGTCGACGCCGCCGAGGCGCTGCCCGCGGAGCAACGCTACTCATATGTCTTCGACGGGAATGCGCAGGCGCTCGACCATATCCTCTTTAGCGCGGGGCTGAGCGCCCTGTTCCGCAGTTTCGAGCACGCACGCGTGAGCGCGGACTTCCCTGAGGCGTTTCGTGGAGATCCCACGCATCCGCTGCGGCTCTCCGATCACGATCCGTCGATTGTCTACTTCGCCTTCGCGCGCGACAGCACGCCGCCGGTTGTCACCACTCCGGGTGATGTGCAGGTCGTGGCCCGGAGTCCGTCGGGCGCGGTCGTCGAGTATCCGATGGCATCAGCTCTCGATGCCGTTGACGGTGCGGTCGCCGCAACGTGCGATCCGCCGTCTGGGGCGACCTTCGGTTTCGGTGTGACGTTGGTGATCTGTCGAGCGGTCGATCGAGCCGGCAATCAGGGCCTCGCCACCTTTACCGTTACCGTCTTGGATGCCACAACGCATGGCCTGATGGTCGGAGTGGGCGCCTTCGGAGCGGGCTTCGGCACCACGACCATCGTGGCGACGGCCATCGAACGAGACTCCGGACAGACGGCGGCCGTGTTCGTCGGGGGCCTTGGGGCAAGTGGCGCCCCCGGTACCTTCCACGCCACGCGGATCGACGCCGTTGGCTTCTTCGACACGTCAGCGTCGCCAGAATCTGCCGCCATCGATACGGTGCGAGTGGTGGGTGCTGGCGTCTGGAACGGCAGCGGCGGGTACACGTTCGAGCTCATCGTCGTGGATCGGGGCGAGCCGGGACGCACGCGCGATTCCGCGTCGATCGTGGTGCGCGCGCCGGGCGGTCCGGTGGTGTTCGAACGGTTGGGGAACCTGACCCATGGGAACGTCGATGTGATGGCGATCCCGTGAACGGTCACGAGCCTCTTCTATGTGCCGATGAACGAGGCGCTCTGCCACGGGGCTAATCCCAGTCTCTGGCGAACTCCGCGACCGATTTGACGAGGGCAAGCGACGGCCGGCCGCAATCCGTGAACTCGTACTCGACCCCGCGGTGGGATCTCAGGATACGTGCGTCGCACGAGCACACCGAACCGCTCGAGCCTTTTGATGCGCTCGTTCTAATCGAACCGTAACCTTATGCTTTGCGGCCGTCCTGAAGCGATCTCGCACTTGCCCACGACCGGATGGAGACCCAGATCGGATTCTGAGCAGTCATCTTTCTTGCGTGCAGATCGCCATGAGGGGTCACGGTTTCGTGACCCGGGTCCGATACACTGTGTATCCACGCCTTCGCGTCCGATCCATGGTTGATCCACTGATGTTGGCACGGTTCGCGCGCGCTCGCGTCGGCACGGTCGCGTTCGTGCTCGTTCTTGCCTCTCCAGCGGTCTCGCTTGCGCAAAACGGCAATGCGTCGTTTCGTGTCTCGCCCTTCGAGGGTAACAGCCCCGCACCACTGCTGAAGGTCGATCTTGCCGAACCGCCCGCACGCAGGGGAGCGTGGTTAGGGCTGTCGACCGTGACAAGCACGGAGACCGGGCTGCGCCTCACCAACGCCGGCTTGAGGCCGCCGTCGGTGACCATTGGAGATCTCGCGATGGCCCCACGTATCGGCGAGCAGCAGGTGCCGCTCACTTTCCTTTCCTCGACGCTATCGGGCCAGTCTCTGAATGGCACCATGCGAGGCGTGAGCTTCTCGACCGTTGATTCGACACCGTGGAGTCTCGCGCTCGGTAAGCTCGACGCAGGTTCTGCGGCATCGGCACATTCATCGGACGCTCCTGGAATCCTTGCGGTGGCCGGCAGCCTCAAGCCACATCAGAGACTGTCGTTGACGCCACGAGTGATCGTGCCTGTAGGCTCTCGAGAAGTTGCCCCGGCAGGTGTCGGCACCGAGATCCGGGCGGGATTGAGCCCGCATGTCTCGTTCCTCGCTGACGTGGGTGCTAGTGATACGGCACGCGTCGGATGGACGCCTCTGGCCGCGGCAGGTATCGTTGGCCAGTGGGCTCGAACAGAGGTGGCGACCAACGTGCTACGCGGCGGACCATCGCCTACCTCACCGGACCCGGCCCTAATTGGCTCGCTCGATCGCGAGCTTGCACGTGGTCAGGTACGACCGATCCCGGGGTTGACCATTTCAGGGCTTGCCAGCCGGTCCCGACCCACGGGTCCCACGCGTACGTCGAACACCACGAACGGCTCGGTGGGCGTCGTCTACGATCGGCTCCCGCGGGGGCAGGTCGTCGCCACAACGGAACGTGAGCTCAATTCGTCTCGGCACCTCAACATCACGCGCTTGGAGTGGCGCCATCCGGCCCCCCGTGGACTCACCGCACGGTACACCCAGAAGCGACAGATGCACGATGCTGCGCCCAACCCAAGTGATCTATCGAGGCAGCTCGAGCTGGAGATTCCTGCCTGGCCCGGACACGACGCTGGCAGTCGCGTGGACTTGCGCGCCGTGCTGACAGCGGATCCATCATCTACAGGTCGAGCTCTCAGCTCTCGTCTCACAGGACGCCTCGACGTCTTCGGCGAGATCGGGCTTGCCGGAGAAACCGAAGTGGGGCTGACTGGAGCAAGCCGACAGCAGGCGCTGCGGACGGTGCGATTGACGTCCGACGTCGCGCTTCCTCACGAGACCGCCCTCCAAGTGCTCTACACGTATCGGTCAGGCATGCCCTTCGCGCTCAAACCCTCCTTCGAAGCTCGCGTCTTCCGGACCATACCCCTCTTCACGTGGTGACGCGGCACGGGGCCGAGATCCTCCTGGCACGCATCATCGGTCGCCAAGGCGGCGACTATCCCATCGGATTTTCGTCGCGCGCCACGCAGTCGAGAGGATGATATTCGGTGGCAGCGGCGCGTCCAACAGTGTCTTGCCGAGGCGGATGGTCTGCGCCCTCTTCGAAGACAACCATTGACTCAGACAGAGTCCGATCACTTTCCCATCCGCGCTAACCTGCGGCTGCACAATCGTCGTCTGTGCCTTGAGCGAGGTTAACAGCCCGTGGTGAAAGTCCCGGCGGGCACCGAGACCGGTGAGACGCCCCGGCACCCCAGCACGGCTGCCGCGCTGGGGACCCCGCCCCGCGAGCAAGGCGCGACGACTGAGAATATCGGCCCATATTTGAAGAAGGAGCAACGCAGCC
>JAIVJN010000420.1 GCA_020200025.1 Acidobacteriota bacterium
CTTTTGTCTGGTGTAGGCGCACCTTGACGGTGCGCCAAAGGCGGGCCCGTGAAGGCCCGCCCTCCGTACCCGTCTCACGTGGGTACCGGTCTCAAGTGAGGCGGATTAGAGAAGTCAGAAGTCCACCCTGGCCTCGAGCCCGAAGGCGGAGGCGAGAAGGCACAAGGCAGAAGCACACGCCGAGAGCGCCGCAGGGCGAAGCCGTTGTCAAGTTCTGAGGAGAGGGCCCAGATGAATCGAAGTCAAACGTGGATGGTCGCCCGGAAGGCGTGGACCGTTGGTGTAGCGGCGCTCGTTTTCGCAGCCGTCCCCGGCTGCGAGGCGCCCGGGGAGCGGAATGCGTCGGCACAGAGCACGCGCGCGGCCACCACCGACCCGATGGCGGAGGATGCGCAGAACGTCAGACTCGTTGGCCACAACGATCTCCAGGGGCGCACGGCGCTCGTCGTGACGACCAAGTCGGACCCGGCCAATGGCAACTGGGTCTATGTCGGACATCACGACAGCTTTCGCGACGAGAAGCCGCTCTCCAACCCGATCACCGGGAAGATGGAGTTCAACGGCACGTCCATCCTCGAGACCTCCGACCCGTCCAAGCCCCGGCTCGTGTGGCACATCCCCAACGAGACCAACCGCAACTCGCGCGGCGTGTCGGTGGTCTACGACTACAGCTTCGACGGATCCGGGCGCGACTACTTGATCCGAAACTCCGAGGCGTTGACGCAAGGGGAGACCGGCAAGGATCTGAAGTATCAGATCTTCGATATCACCACGAGGGACAGCGATCCGTCGAAGATCGCGCTCGTCGCCGAGATTAGCGGGACGCCGCCCAATTCCTGCGGTCGCGGATGCGGTGGCCCCTTCATCATGCGCGCGCACAAAGGGTGGTGGTCGCAGTCCACGGGCTACTTCTACGCCGCGTCGGGCGAGCCCGGGTTTCGCAACGTCATCGTGCAGATCTTCGACTTGAAGAACCCCAAGCAGCCAAAGCTCGTCGGCCGCGCCTGGATCCCCGGCTTGAAGGACGGAGAGCCCGGTTACGAAGGCGGCCTCCTTCGACATTTCCGATCCGGCACAGCCGAAGTTGGTGTGGTCGCTCGACATGAACCCGCCACACCGCGGACCTCACACCGTCTCACCCATCGTGTACGACAAGGTGCCCAACTTCGGTCCCAGCGCGCTGCCGCGTACGTATGCCTATATCGTCGACGAAGCCGGGGGCGGCGCCGACATGAAACCGTGCACGAACGGCGTGCGCTCGGCGACCTACATGGTAGACATCACGACCGAGACGAAGCCGTTTCCGGTCTCGGTCTGGCAGGTGCCGGTGGGTAACTTCTGTGAGAAGGGCGGCCGCTTCGGCCCGCACCAGTCCGCCGAAACGGTCAACGGCGGCATCAATCGCTTCGAGAACAAGATGGCCTGGCTGGCCTACTTCAACGCGGGCATCAGGGTTGTCGATCTGAGCGACCCCTACAACATGAAGGAGCTTGGCTACTACATTCCGAAGACGAACAAGAACTCGTATCCGATCGCCGAGGGACAGCCCGTGGCCATTCAGATCAATGACGTCGACATCGATCACCGGGGCTTGGCGTACGCCTCGGACCGGGTGGGCACTGGCCTATTCATCCTGGAGTATACCGGCGCCAAGAAGCCGCAAACGACTGAGGCATCATCCGAAGGGGGTCAGCAGTGATGACGAAGAAGACACTGAGCGCCGCGGCGGCACTTGCCGTCCTGTTCATGGTGGGCGTGGTCGCGCAGGTGCAGGAGAAGGGCGGCGGCAACGAGACCGGTCCGTACGAAGTGGTGGCGAACTGGCCGCAGAATTACTGCGGCGCCGGCCACATCATCGGCTCGACGGCCGGCATCTGGGCCGAACGGCCGGATCGCGTGTTCATCTTCAGCCGTGGCTGTCTGCCCGAGCTGAAAGACGCGCGCGGCGCCGCCGACAGCTTCATCCCGGAGCGTAATGCATCGGGATACGACATGTCGCAGAAGGACACGGCCCGCCACCCTCGCTGGGATCACATCGTCAATATCGTGGACCGCGACGGCAAGCTCATCGAGTCGTGGGAACAGCACAACAAGATGTTCGTGCGCCCGCACCGCGTGCTGATTAGTCCCTACGACGCAGAGCGACATGTGTGGCTGGTCGATGACGGCGCCCACGCCATCTACAAGTTCACCAACGACGGCAAGAAACTGGTGATGACCGTCGGGACGCCGATGCAGCCGGGCAACGATGAAACGCATTTCAATCGGCCGACCGATATCGCCTGGCTGCCCGACGGGACGTTCTACGTGAGCGACGGCTACGTGAACACGCGCGTGGTCAAGTTCGACAAGAACGGGAAGTTTGTGATGACGTGGGGGCAACCGGGGAACGCGCCCAACGAAACGCGGCCCAACTACATGAACACCGTCCACGCCATCGCCGTCGACAAGAACCGTCGCGTCTACATCAGCGACCGCGCCAACTCGCGTATCCAGGTCTTCGATGAGAACGGCAAGTTCCTCGACGTGTGGCCCGGCATTCGTCGCCCTTACTCGGTGCTGCTCTCGGAAGACCAACACCTGTGGGTCGCGGATGGCATCACGCAGAAGTTCCTCAAGTACGACCTGGCGGGGAAGCTCCTCTACTCGTGGGGCACCTTCGGCGCGTTCCCGGGCGGCTTCTGGGGCGTGCACCAGTTCCACACCGACACCGACGGCAATCTCTACACCGCCGACGTGCACGTCGGGCGTCCGCAGAAGTTCCGCCCGAAGAAGGGCGCCGACCCGACGACCCTGGTCGGCCGCTACATGCGAGGGACGACGAACTAGCGCTACGCGCGCTGAGACTTGGAAGGCCTGGAGGCTCGAAGGCCTGGTGGACGTGACCGCCAGGCCAGTCTCCAAGCCTGAAGCCTCAAGCCGCAAGCCGTTCCTTTACCGACTCGACCCGCTGGACAAGCGCAGCTCCTGGCCGACCAGCTTCGCCTTATCCGCGTTCGGCTTCGGCCGGAACTTCTGCACCCGCCCACCGAACACTTCCGCCGTATACATGTTGCCTTCCTGATCGACCGTCAGCGAGTGCGGGCCATTCAGTTGGCCGGGCTGGCCGCCGAGACCACCCCACCCATACAGATATTTGCCGGTCAGATCATATTTGAGGATCCTCATCGTCCCGCCGTCCGCGACCCAGAGGAACTGATCGGTCGAAATCAGGTGGGCGTAGGGCGACGAGCGAACACCGGTCGTGAACATATCGAGAAACTTCCCGTTCTCGTCGAAGACCTGAAACCTTCTGTGGCCGCGATCGACGACGAAGAGCCGGCGGTCCTTGCTGATGTCGACGCTGTGCACGGTGTTGAACTCGTTGGGTCCCGGGTTCTTCGGATCCTTGGGCGCTGTTCCCCAATCCATGAGGAACTTGCCGTCCTTGTCGAACTTGGCGACGCGCGTGCCACCGTAGCCGTCGCTGATGAAGAAGGTCCCGTCCGGCAGCCAGGCAATGTCGGTCGGCCTGTCGAAGAGCTTGCCTCCCTCACGTCCCTTCTGGCCCTTCGTGCCGAGCGTCAGCACCAGTTTGCCGTCGTAGGTGAACTTGTGGATCACGTGCAGCTGATCGTCGAACACCCAGACGTGCTTCTCTGGATCGTACGGGCTCATCTTGATCTTGTGTGGTCCGCGGCCGCACGGCGCCTCGAAGAGCTTGTCGTGCTGCGGCCACCACTGGACCATCTTGCCGGTCCGGTCAACCACGAAGATGACGTGGTGGTAGCGCCGCTCCCACCCGCGCTTGGCGACCGGCTCACACGTGGCGCCGAGTCCATCGTCGTTGCCGGTGGCACTGCCGCGCGTGGGGCTGAGCAACGCATACGGGGTCCAGGGCGCCGCCCCAGGAGGCAGCGGCAGCTCGCCGCGCTGCGCGATCCAGATGCGATCCGGAGTCTCGGCGTACACCGCGCCGACCGATCCCCAGGTCCAGCCGTCATGTTTGACACCATCCGGTCCATCGGGCAGTGGCAGCGGCCAATTGGGCACGGGCTCGTACGCCCCGTACTCTTCTTGCCCTCCCTTTTCCTGCCCACCCTGCTCCTGTGACGTCGCCACGGTAGCGGCGTCGTCGTCATCCGATTCCGGCGGCGAGCCCGCGCAGCTGAGGAGTGTCGCTGGCGCCACCAGTAGAGCCGCGAACAGAATCAGCAAAGGCAATCTTTTTGCGCGCATCTGGCCTCTCCTTCTCATTGAATCAGCGGCGCCACGGCGGGTGCCATGCCGCGGTAAACGAACTTCTGAACGCGCTTTCCTTCATAGGTTTCCGTGATGTAGAGGTTGCCTTTCGAGTCCACCGCCAGGTTGTGCGCACCGTAGAACTGCCCCGCCCAGTGGCC
>JAIVJN010000421.1 GCA_020200025.1 Acidobacteriota bacterium
AGCCATCGGTGTCCTCCGAAAAGCCGACGGCATGATCGAACCCGCAGCTCCGTCCCCTCCGATCGCCGTCGACCGAGCCGAGGATGCTGCTGATTGTGCCGGCGGGCGCAGGGATACCATAGAACGTCGAACCCAAATGTCGCAAATTGTCACAGCGGGCCCCTGATCTGTCTCCGAGGGAATGGCTTGGCCGAGTGGTGGTAGAGTTCGCGGACGAGCACCGCTTGTCGGCAAACGGCCGTCGGCAATCGCGGACGGATCGGCATGAACAGACCCACCCGCGCCCGAGTACCGGCCACCTATCGCACTCGCCGCACCGGTGTTTCACAGGGGGGAGACATGCGTAGTTGTCTGCGAGCTCTCACCGTGCTCATCGTAATGGGCGGCCTCTCGGTGGGCACGGCGCTCGCTCAGGGCGGCGGCGCGAGCACCACCGGCAGCATCAACGGCAAGGTGGTCGATGCGAGCGGCGGCGTGCTCCCGGGCGTCGCCGTCTCGGCGACGAGCCCCTCTCTGATGGGCGTGCAGTCGTCAGTCACCGATGAGGGTGGCAACTACCGATTTCCGGCACTCCCCCCGGGCGTCTACATCGTCAGC
Organism: Acidobacteriota bacterium; assembly: GCA_020200025.1. GTDB lineage: Bacteria > Acidobacteriota > Vicinamibacteria > Vicinamibacterales > UBA2999 > JAIVJN01. The sequence goes on from JAIVJN010000421.1 coordinate 598, forward strand.
TACGAGCTGGTCGGCTTCAATAGCGTCAAGCGGGAGAACATCCAAATCTCGATCGGCTTTACTGCGACTGTGAACGTCGAGCTGGCGGTCGCAACGCTGCAAGAGAGCGTGACGGTGACCGGTGAGTCGCCAATCATCGACAGCTCGGCAACCCGTGTGCAGCAGAACTTCAAGCTCGAGTCGTTGCAGTCGCTCCCGAACGCGCGCGACCTGTGGGCGCTCTTTGCCTTGACGCCGTCGGTGACGACCGCTCGTATCGACGTGGGCGGCAGTCAGGCCGGCTCGCAGTTCGGTTACACCGCCTACGGCTTCACCGGGCAGAACCAGCTGCTCGTCGAGGGCATCAACGCGACCTACCACACGGCGACGTCGATGCTCTACATGGACTATGGGTCGTTCGAGGAAGTCTTCATCGGCACTGTTGGCAACGGTGCCGAAGTCGCCGTGCCCGGCGTGCAGAGCCAGATGCTCGGCAAGTCGGGGGGCAACCGATTTCAAGGGGAGATTTATCAAGACTACGCACGAAACGCATTCCAGGGGGCCAACATCCCGGACGACATCGTGGCCCGGGGCGTGCGCGAGCACAGCAACGAGATCGAAAATTACCGCGACCTCAGCGTCAACGTCGGCGGGCCGTTCAAGAGAGATCGTGTCTGGTGGTACTCCTCGTACCACAACCAAAAGGTCGTCGTAAACCAGCCGAACTTCGTCGGACCCATCGCGGGCAGGACTTTCGATACGTCGCTATGGAACCTGTCCGGCAAAGCAACCGTGCAGGCCACGCAGAACCATAAGCTCGTTGGCTATTACCAGTGGAGCCAGAAGGAACAGCCCAACGCCCTGCCCGACAGGGCCCTCTTCTATTCTCTTCCGCCGCCCGCAGGCCAGCGGCTCGATGAGCTACTTCAAGGATGGTTGGGGCGGCACGCACAACTTCAAGGCGGGTGGTGGGCTCGATCGCGGGATCAAGTGGGATGGCTACCTGCAGGTCGTCTCAGGCAACGTGCGGCAGAACATGAACAATGGCCAGCCGATCAGCGTGGTGCTGTACGCGCCGACCGCCACACACGTCGGCGCCATCGACGATGGTCCGAGCGGCAATCTGCTCAGCATCGACCGCATGACGGTCGCCAATGCGTTCATGAGCGACCAATGGACGGTGGGCCGCGCGACGTTCAACCTGGGTGTGCGCTGGGACCGCTATCACTCGTGGACGCCGGAGCAGGATCAGCTCGCCTACAGCTTCGGGCCGTTGAGCGTCGCGGATGCCACGTTTGCCGAGACCACCTACGTCACTTGGAACAAAGTCGTTCCGCGTCTGGGGATGACCTACAACCTGACCGGCGACGGAAAGACGGTCGCCAAAGTGAGTTACGGGCTCTACGGTTTCGATCCCGGCATCAACTTCACGAGCAGCGTCAATCCGAACCAGTCACAAAAGAGCGTGACCTACGCCTGGAGCGACAGCAAAGCATGTGCCGGATGCATCGCCGGCGACGGTATCTACCAGCCGGGCGAAGAAGGTAATCAGACGGCGAGTGCGCTCGGTGGCAACGTGCGAGTCGCCCCCAATCTCGAGCAGCCGACCTCGACTCAGGCGACTGCCTTTCTCGAGCGACAGCTTACCGAGGGCGTGGGCGCGCGCGTCGGCTTCGTCTATTACACGGTCAACAATCAGACTGCCACGTTCCAGCCGTTCCGGCCGGCGAGTGCCTACACCGTTCCGTTCAACGTCCTGGATCCCGGCGAGGACGGCGCTGCCCTCACCGCCGACGACGGAACGCTGACGTTCTACGGCATCCCGAACAGTCAGATCGGAAGTTTCCCCAACACGTCTGTCGTGTCGAATACGCCGAACGACGGCAAGTACAAGACGATCGAGTTTGCGCTCAACAAACGGTCGACCGGCCGCTACTCGGCGAGCGCGAGCTTCGGCTACACGTGGCAGCACGACTTCCCGGTTGCGTATCCGAACACACCGAACGGCCCGTTCGACTACGACTACAGCACGTTCAGCGCGAAGGCCAACGCCATCTACACACTGCCTTACGACATTCTGGTAAGCGGTGTCTACCGCCTGCAGTCGGGGACCAACTACGCACGCACGTTGGCCGTCTCGGCGCCGGCGGCGTGTGCCTGCACCTTCAGCGCGGCACGCGGCGGCAGCCTGGCCAATACGACCGTGTTTGTGACGCCGTACAACGCCTTCCGCAACGACAATGTGTCGCTCGTGGATGTGCGGGTCGAGAAGACGTTGCGCTTCGGTCAGGCCGCTCGGTTGCGCCTGTTCGTGGACGGCTTCAACCTGTTGAACCACTACGCCGCCGAGCTGATCAGCGTCGCTACCGGTCCCGCGTTCCAGCGACCGACGGCCGTGATCGGCCCGCGCACGGGGCGCATCGGCTTTCGCTTCATGTGGTGAGCGCGTCAAAGGCGTCGGGTGGCCACGTCGCGAACGACGAGCTCGCCCATCGATCGCCGGTGCACCTCGCGAGACGCAAGCGTGCGCCCGTCGCGGCTCAGGCTGACAGAGTAGTTCACGACTGCTCCAAGCGGTGACGCGCGCGATTCAGAGCCGGCATGCGACGAAGCGTCCCGTCCAGACTTCGGATACCATACGCACGTGTCGCCCGGTGTCCTCATCGGTGGCCGACGCCTCTCCCATGCGCCCCTGTCGAGTATGGCCAGACGGATGGGGCGTGGGCACCGCTCGCTGGCGGCCGACGACCTCACTCGTCCGACCTCGCGGCATGGCAGGAGGATCGAATGAACCCCAGAAGATCGTGCCTTGGCTCCCTGCTACTGATCTGCCTCGCCGTACCAGTCTGGGCCGAGCCGCCACGTGGCAGCATCACCATCGAGCGCATCTCGGACATCCGCTATCCGACGGCCCCGGCGTGGTCGCCAGACGGAAAGATGGTCGCCTTCCTGTGGGATGCCGCTGGGAAGCAGGACGTGTATGTCGTCACGCCCGGCGGGAAGCCTGTGGCGCTGACCAACTTCGACGTCGATCCCGATCTGCTGCTCTCGGACATCGGCTCGCTGGCGTGGGCGTCCGATCAGGAGATCCTCTTTGGCAAGGACGGGCAACTGTGGACGGTGTCGCCGACCGCCGCCACGCCCGTGCGCTTCGCGGGCTTGACAGACGCCGCCAGCTTCGCGCTCTCGCGCGATAGAAAGCAGATGGCATTCTTGCGCCGCGGGCAGATCTGGATCGGTTCGCTTGCCGCGAAGACGACGCGACAACTCACCTCCCTGCCCGAGCCTCTGAGCGCGTCGGTTCCGGCGTTCTCGGCCGATGGGCGCTGGCTCGCATTCACGGCGTCACGAAATGCGTTGGAGCCCGAAGACTTGCCGTGGAACGGCGGCCTCATCCGCTCGTATCAGAACGCCAGCAGCGATCGCAGGCTGGCGATCGTCTCGGCTCAGGGAGGCGACATCGCCTGGATTCCGACCGTCGGCAACGTCAGCGGCATGCAGTGGACCGCCGACGAATCGGTGGTGTATCAGGAGATCTCACCGGATGGCAAGACGCGTGAGATCAAGAGCGCCTCGATCGGCACGCTTCCGCGGACCTTGTGGCGGGACCGAGACGAGAACTGGTGGTCGCCCACCGCGCGTGACGCCAAGCTCTTGCTGTCGCCGGACGGGCGGTCCCTGGCCTTCGTCAGCGATCGGACCGGCTGGATCCACCTCTATGTCGTACCAGTCGATGCCACGAGCGAATCGCAAGCCCAGCAACTCACCTCGGGCCCGTACGGCATCGGGCTGGGCAACTGGTCGCCGGACGGCACGCGCATCGCCTATCACCACAGCGTGTCAGGCAATCAGATGGAGCGGTTCATCGCCGTCGTCGATGTGGCGTCGGGCAAGAGCGACGCCGTCGTGATGACCCGCGGCGTCAACCTTGATCCGCAGTTCTCTCCCGATGGGGCGAATCTGGTCTTTCAGCGCACGGACGTCGAGAACTCGCTGGATCTCTATGTCGCGCCCGCCCGATCGGGCGGCACGCTCGTGCGGCTCAGCGACTCGATGCCGGCAGGATACCCTGATGGTCCCGAAGAATCTGGACCGCACGCGCAGACATCCGGCCATCGTCTGGATTCACGGCTCGGGCCAGGATCAGAACTTCCTGGGGTGGCATCCGGGCAGCTACCGGATGTATTACTCGGCCAGCGTCTATCTCGCCCAGCAGGGCTACGTCATCCTCACCCCGGACTACCGCGGCAGCTCGGGTTACAGCCGCGAGTGGACCACCGACGTGCACAAGAGCCTCGGCGTCATCGACACGGCCGACGTGGCGTCTGGCGCCGACTATCTGAAGACGCTCGATTACGTGGATCCCGAGCGGATCGGCGTGTGGGGGCTCAGCTACGGCGGCTATTTGACGCTGCAAGCGCTGACGGCCGATCCGCTGCTGTGGCGGTGCGGGATCAACGTGGCGGGCGTGGTGGACTGGGCCACATACGGCGCCGGCTACACCACACCTCGCTTGGGCACGCCGGTCGAGAACCCGGAGATTTACAAAGTATCGGCGCCGATCTATCACATGGAGAAGCTGGTGCGGCCGCTCATGGTGCTGCACGGCACCAACGACCGGAATGTCGCATTCCGAGATTCACTGAGACTGATCGACGTGCTCGTGAAGTTGAACAAGAACTTCGAGATGGGCGTGTATCCGGGCGAGGTGCACTTCTTCCGCCGCGCGCACATCCTACGCGATGCCTGGCGCAGAGCGGAAAGCTTCTTCGATCGGCATTTGAAGCAAACCGCGCTGACCTCGAGCCAGTGAACGAGACAGTGCAAAGTGCGAAGTGCAGAAGCCTGTGAATCCATAGCGTCCCGAGCAAGGTCGAGGGACGAAGAGCGATCGGTTCCATGAGCAAGCAGGAGATGAGCATCATGATGGCAAGACCTCGAGGAATGTTGGTGGTGCTGCCGCTGCTGCTGTCGCTCGTGGCGACGGAGGTCGCCGCGCAGCAGACGGGCACCCTGATCGGCGACGTGCGCGATGCGCAGGGCGGCGTGCTGCCCGGCGCGACGGTGACGGTGTCGGGCGAGGCGCTCATCGGCGGGCCGCGCACGGTCGTCAGCGGCGAGACCGGCGCCTACCAGGTGCCGACGCTGCCTCCCGGCACGTACACCGTGACCTACGAGCTGACCGGCTTTTCGCCGCTCCGCCGCGAGGGCATCATCGTGCAAGTGGCGCGCACCACCAGGCTCGATGTCGATCTCAGCGTCGGCAGCCTGCAAGAAACGGTGACGGTGAGCGGCGAATCGCCGCTGGTGGACGTCTCGTCCACCGTCACGCAGACCAACATCACCAAGGATCTGTATGAAGCCATCCCCACGGGTCGCAATCCGTGGGTGATGGCCGGTCTCGTGCCGGGCGTGGTGACGGGGCGACTGGATGTCGGCGGCACCGAGGGTGCGCAGCAGTACAACATCGAGGCGTTCGGGTCGGCCAACAGCCAGAAGTCGTTCAGCATCGATGGGCTGAAGGTCAATTGGGCGGGCGGCAACGGCGGCGCCACGATGATGTATTACGGCTTCGAGATGTACGAGGAGTACAACATGCAGACCGCGTCCGGCACCGCGGAAAGCGACGTGTCGGGTGTGTTCATGAACATGGTGACGAAGTCGGGTGGCAACCGTTTCGCCTCGGACCACAACTTCTACTTCATGAACGAATCCATGCAGGGCACGAACCTTGACGACGACTTGCGGGCTCGGCTTGGCCTGCAGCCGGGTCAGCAGAGCGGCGCGGCCGGCAATCCGGTCGACATCTCCTACGACTGGAGCTCCACGCTCGGAGGACCGATCACACGAGACAGAGTATGGTTTTTCGGCGCCATCCGCTGGTGGCGTCTCGATCAGTTCCAGATCATCCGCTGGTGGCGTCTCGATCAGTTCCAGATCGGCGCGCTCAACCCCGACGGCTCGCAAGCCATCGACGATAATCGCATCCGCAACTTCATCGGCAAAGCCACCTGGCAGACGACGCCGAGCATCAAGACGTCGGTGCTCTTCAACCGCAACATCAACGATCGCTTTCACCGGCGCGACTCGCCCTACCTGTTCGTCGAGGACAAGGCCAGCACGCTGCAAAACCAGCCGGCGCAGAATTACCTCGCGCAGTGGAACCAAGTGATCGGCTCCAAGATGGTGTTCGACGCCCGCTTCGGGCGCATGTGGGGCATCTTCCCGGTCCGCTTCCAGCCGGAGGTGCGTCCCACCGATATCGCCGTCCGCGATGTCGTGCGCTTCACGCGCGTCAATGCCATCGAGACCCAGTCGCTCAATCCGAACGAGCGTTACCAGGCCAATGCGGCGGCGAGCTACTTTCTCGACGACGCGGGCGCCGGTGTACACGACTTGAAGGTTGGCGTCCAGCTCTCGTGGGAGCGGGTCCAGTACGAGCGCATCCGTAACGGCGACTACTTTCTCGAGCTGCAGGACGGCGTGCCGTTCCAGGCACAGCTCTCGAACACACCCATCAATTCCGACCACCGCCTGCAGACCTGGGGCGTCTTCCTACAGGATCGTTGGGTGGTCGGCCGCGCGACGATCAACGCGGGCGTGCGCATGGACGGCGTCAAGGCCTACCTCCCTGCGCAGTCCAGTCCCGCGGGCAACTTCGTCGAGGCGCGCAGTTTCGCGCAGACCGACGTCTTCGAGTTCGGCTTCAACATCGCGCCGCGGCTCGGCATCTCCTACGATCTCTTCGGCAACGGCCGCACCGCCGCGAAGGCGTACTACGGCCGGTTCTACAACCAGTTCGGCTCGGAGCTCGCCGAGGCCGCCAATCCCAATGCAATCGCAAACCAATTCGTATCGTGGACCGACCGCAATGGCAACCTTGCCCTCGACGCCGGCGAGCTCGGGACGTTCACTGGCTTCCCGCGCGGCCTGTTCCCCACGGTGTCATCCGATGCGTCGCGACCCTACAGCGAGGAATTCAATGTCGGCGTCGATCAGCAGCTCGCCAGCAACCTGGCGCTGTCGGTCAGCTACCATCGCCGACTGCACCGCGACGGCCTCGGCATCCTCGATCGCGCCCGCACGCCAGACACCTACTCGCCCATCGAGCGCAGCTTCACGGACGTCGATGGTCAGGTGCGATCCATCACGATCTACAACCTCAGACCGGAGTTCATCACCGCCCGCGACCGCTACATCAGCAACGTCGCGTCGCTCACGAGCGACTATGACGGCGTCCAGTTCGATCTGCAGAAGCGTATGTCGAACCGCTGGCAGATGCTCGCCGGATTGAGCTTCCAGCGCCACCGCGGGTTCGACCACAACGGCACCTACACCAATGTCGACTTCAGCAATCCGAACTCGTCGCTCAACCGCGACGACGGCTCGGTCTTCATCGATCTGCCGTGGACCTTCACCTTGTCCGGCAGCTATCAGCTCCCGTACGCCGTCGTGTTCTCGGGCAAGTACACCGCGCGCGCGGGCGACCCGCTTATTCGGACCGCCACGTTCAGCGGCCTGACCGCCTCGCAGGCGAGTGAGACGGTGCGCCTGGTGC
>JAIVJN010000017.1 GCA_020200025.1 Acidobacteriota bacterium
ATGCGACAAAGATTGAGGCCCCAGGTCGCCTCGCTGATTGCCGAGGCGAATCGCAATTGACTGAGGGGCACCGCCATCTCGACATACCAGCCTCGCTCGTCGATGCTCGTGCGATTCTGATACACGACATTCCAGTCGTAGTTGATGGTGCGCCCGTTCTCGACCGTGTTGGCATCCTTCAGCGCACCGAGCGGATTGGTGCTGAAGTAGAAGGCGTTGCGGTGATCGTGGAAGGTGTCGATGGCGATCTTGATCTGGTCGCCACGCCGCAATCCCGAATCACGCTTCATCTCGTTGCCGAGGATGCCGGACGCGTCGCTATCCCACATCCACACGCCGAAATAGATGCGCCGGTCGTCGTAGAGGACGCGGAATTCCGTGCGTTCGGTCGCTGGTTGGCCGAAGCTCGGCTCGCGCTGGACGAAGTTGCCTTGCACCGGCGCCTGCGACCACACCTCATCGTCGAGGCGGCCATCCACGACGGGCTGCTGCCCCTCAGGAATGCGAAACGCGATGGCCTGAAAGGTCTCGGGGTTGATGGTCCGAATATCGAACGCCGATGATGGCTCGATGAGCGCGGCCGAGGGGACCGACGTGACCGGCTGTTCGGCGGACACAGCCGTGGTCGAGGGAGTCGGTTGCGCGGCCGTCTCGACAGGCTGCAACGACGCGACAAGAAGCACCGTCGGCAGCCCGAAACGGCAGCGCATAGAAGGCGACAATTGTACCGAGGCTCGTAAGGCGGGCACGTCATCAATTGTCATAGGGGGCCCGTAAGCCTCAAACACTGCCCCGCCGGCGGTGCGAGACAGCCGGCGCGGGCCGTGCTGAACCGTCAGCCGCGGACGATCCTTCCGACGGAAACAGCCAGGCGAGGACATCACCAACGCGTGCTGCCCAGGCCTGCTCGGAGTGACGCGCGCCTTCGTATTCGCGGTACGCCAGATCCCCGCCGTCGCGCCAGCCGGCGGCGATCAGGCCGTTTCGAAGCAAGCGGACGTCTTCGACCGCCTTGCGCCCTTCGGCAGTGCCGATATCGAGCCAGATGCGGAGCGGCGGCTTCGGCGACGCCGCGCGCACGTTGCGCAGAATCACGCGACGATCCCACCACACGGAAGGCGACATCACCGCGACGCGCGTAAAGACGTCGGAGTATTTCAGGGCGAGATAGAGGCTCACCAATCCGCCGAGCGAGGACCCGCCAATGCCCGTGCTGGCCGCATCGGGCCTGGTGCGATAGGTCGCGTCGACAAAGGGCTTCAGCTCGTCGACGAGCAGGCGGCCATAGTGGTCGGCATGGCCTCCGCCGAGCTGCCGCGACTCGGTCGGCGTGTATTCATGGATGCGCCGCGGCCCGGCATGATGGATGCCGACGATGATGACGGGTTCGAGGTGCTGTCGCTGGATGAGGGTGTCGGCGTGCTCGCCGACACGCCAATACTCGCCCTTCACGTACGACTCTCTGCCGTCGAAGAGATTCTGCCCATCCTGCAGGTAGAGCACGGGAAAGCGGCGTGTCGGATCGTTCGCGTACTGCGGCGGCAGGTAAACATGAACGTCGCGGTCGTCGGGAAGATGCGCGGAGCGAAAACGCGTGTGGCGGTGGAGCGAGGGCTTGGACACGTCAGAGAGCATCACGGTATAGGATGTCGCTTCCGGCAGCGCAGGTCAGACGCTGTGAATCGTTCTGGGACACATGACTCGACACTATCACCGCTGGTATGCGAAGTCGCTCGGCCGGGACATGGAGCTGCTCGTCTTCGGACACGGCGGGCCCCCGGTCTTGGTGTTTCCCACGTCGATGGGCGCGTTTTTCGAGTACGAGGACCAAGGCATGGTGCACGCCGTGGCCAACAAGCTCGAGCACGGCGCCTTGCGGCTCTTTTGCCTGTCGTCGGTCGATTCGGAAAGCTGGTACAACCGGCGAGCGCACCCTCGTCATCGCATCAACCGGCACCTCCAATACGAAGATTATTTGCTCAATGACGTCGTTCCGCTCGCGCGGCACCTCGGCGCCTACTACACCGTCGGCGTCACGGGGTGTAGCTTCGGCGCTTACCACGCGATGGCGGTGGCGCTTCGCCATCCATCGACCTTCACCTCGTGCATCACCATGGGTGGTGCGTTCGATCTGACACAGTTTCTCGACGGCTATGCCGACGAGGACGCCTACTTCTTGAATCCGCTCCACTTCCTGCCCAACCTGTCCGATCCTCGTTACCTCGACCAGTTTCGTCGCAACAAGTGGGTGCTCCTGACGGGCGAGCACGACATCTGCCGGCACGCGAACGAAGCGTTCGCCGCGATTTTCAGCGCCAAGGGCATCCCCCACAGCCTGCACGTGTGGGGACACGGCTCGAAGCACGATTGGGCCGACTGGCGTCTCATGGCGGCCGCCTATCTTCCTTAGGCGGCTCGGCGTGCGCCTCGCGCGGGGGCCTCGCGCCTACGGCGCTCGGTCGGACCGCGAACGGAGTGAGCGGTCCTCCGGCGAGGCGGAGCCGAGCCGCCCACCGAGGCGCGAAGCGCCGAGGCCCGCGCCCGAAGGGCGCCTGGAGTAAGCTGAGGCCTCCACGGTGGAGCCTATGAAGAAAATCGGCGTGCTCTTCGGCATGGAGAACACCTTTCCGGGTGCGCTGGTCGAGCGCATCAACGGCATGGGCGTCCGCGATGTGCAGGCGGAGCTCGTGCAGGTAGGCGCCGTGCGTATGGACGAACCGTGCCCGTATGCGGTCATCCTCGACCGCATCTCGCACGACATCCCGTTCTATCGCGCGTGGTTGAAGCTGGCCGCGCTCGGCGGCACGTCGGTCATCAACAATCCGTTTTGGTGGAGCGCCGACGACAAGTTCTTCAACTACGCCCTTGCCAATAAGGTCGGCGTCGCGGTCCCGCGCACCGTGCTGCTGCCGCACAAGGAGCATCCGCCCGGCACGACCGATCGCTCCATGCGCAACTTGCACTACCCGCTCGACTGGGACGGCATCTTCGGCTACGTCGGCTTCCCGGCGTTCCTCAAGCCGTTCGACGGTGGTGGCTGGCGCGACGTCTACAAGGTCAACACGCCGGAGGAGTTCTACCGCGCCTACGATCAGACGCGCGACCTGTGCATGGTGCTGCAGCGGGCCGTGGACTTCGTCGAGTATTTCCGCTGCTACGTCGTCGGACAAGAGCGCGTGTACATCATGCCGTACGATCCGCGGTTGCCGTTTCACGAACGCTACGTGAAGCAGCCGCCAGCCTACGACCCGGCGCTCCTGGCCCGCGTCGAACAGGATGCACGGACGCTCTGTCAGGCGCTCGGCTACGATTTCAACACCGTCGAGTTTGCCTGTGAAGACGGCGTGCCGTACGCCATCGACTTCATGAACCCGGCGCCCGATGCCGACTTGCACTCGGTGGGCCCGGCCAACTTCGAATGGATCGTCGCCACGATGGCCGAGCTGGCCGTGCGCCGCGCCACCGGCGCGGGTCCTCGCGTCGACCATCGTTGGGATGCGTTACTGAAAGGATAGGCAGACCGCCGCAGTCGGCAATCGCAAGCGGCAAACGGCAAGCGACACTCGGCACTCGGCACTCTCGAAACAAATCTGACCTCTGCAATCTACAATTTGCCATCGATATGCCTCCCTCCTTCACGATCGGCATCGAGGAAGAGTACCAGACGATCGATCCGGAGACGTTCGATCTGCGCTCGCACATCAATACCGAGATCATCGAGAAAGGCAAACGCCAACTGAACGAAAAGGTGAAGGCCGAGATGCACCAATCGGTGATCGAGGTCGGCACCGGCATCTGCCGCACGATCAAGGAAGCGCGCGCCGATGTCGTCAATCTGCGCCGGGAGATGGTGCAGCTCGCCGGCGAGAATGGTCTGCTCCTGGCGGCCGCGGCGACGCACCCGTTCGCCGATTGGCGCGTCCAGGACATCTATCCGGACGAGCGCTATTACCAGGTCGTCGAGGACATGCAGCTCGTCGCCCGCGCCAACTTGATTTTTGGCATGCACGTGCACATCGGCATGGAAGACCACGAGACGACGATTCACCTGATGAATCAGTTGCGCTACTTCCTGCCGCACTTGCTCGCCCTCTCGACCAACTCCCCATTCTGGCTCGGCATGAACACGGGGCTCAAATCGTATCGGTGCAAGGTGTTCGACAAGTTCCCGCGCACCAATATCCCCGACACGTTCACGGGGTGGGCCGAGTTCGAGAGCTTCGTCAACCTGCTCGTCCGCACCAACTGCATCGACAACGCGAAGAAGATCTGGTGGGACGTCCGGCCGCATCCGTTCTTCTCGACGCTCGAGATTCGCATCTGTGACATCCCGATGCGGGTGGACGAGACGCTGGCCATCGCCGCCCTCATTCAGGCGACCATCGCCAAGCTCTATCGCTTGCACTCGCGCAATCAGGGATACCGTCTCTACGGTCGTGCCCTCATCATGGAGAACAAGTGGCGCGCGGCGCGCTACGGTCTCGACGGCATGCTCATCGATTTCGGTCTCGAGAAAGAGCTGCCGGCGCGCGAGCTCATCGCCGAATATCTGGAGTTCGTGGACGATGTGGTCGACGAGCTCGATTCCCGAGAAGAGGTCGAGTACGTCGAGACGATGCTCGAGCGCGGATCGGGCGCCGACCGCCAGTTGCGCGTCTTCGAGGAGACCGGGGACCTGAAGAAGGTCGTCGAGTATATGGTGCAGGAAACGCAAGCCGGTCTTTGAACACGAAGACCACGAAGGAGCTGAGGGCCACCCTCATCCTTTCGTGACCTTCGTGGTCTTCGTGTTGTTCTTGATTTCTCTAACGATGGCCACATCTTTCGATCCCGAGCTCTCCCCCGGTGCGCGCAACGCGGTTCGCGTGTGCCTGAACGTGCAGCCGTCCGAGCGCATCACCGTGATCTCCGATCGTGCATGCGCCGAGATCGCCGCGAGTCTCGTCGCCGAGGTCGAGGCCATCGGCGCCCCCTATCGGGCGTTCGTGCTCGAAGATGTCGCGCCGCGGCCGTTGCAGGAGCTGCCGGATGAGGTCGCGGCCGACATGGAGATGAGCGACGTCAGCATCTTTGCCGTGCAAGTGCAGACCAACGAACTGAAATCCCGAATGCAGATGACCGACATCGTCACGCGCCGCCGCATGCGGCACGCGCACATGGTCAACATCACGCATCAGATCATGCTCGAGGGGATGCGCGCCGACTACTCACGTGTCGATCGACTGAGCACGAAAGTGCTCGATCTGGTCCGGGGCGCGCGCGAGATCCGTGCACGTACGCCGGCCGGCACCGATCTGCGCGCGGCGATCGAGCCGCGCCACCGCTGGATCAAGACCAGCGGGCTCATCAGCCCCGACAAATGGGGTAATCTGCCCGGCGGCGAAGTCTTCACCACGCCCGGCGAAGTGAATGGGACGCTGGTGGTCGACGGGGTGGTGGGCGACTATCTCTGTCAGCGCTTTGGCAGTCTCGAGCACACACCGCTGACGATCGACGTACGCGGCAACCGGCTCGTCGACGCGCATTCCGACAATCCGGATCTCACCGAGGCCTTCTGGCGTTACACGCATACCGACGAGAACTCTGATCGGGTCGGCGAGTTCGCGATCGGCACCAATGTCGAGCTCACCCGGGTGATCGGACACATCCTGCAGGACGAGAAATTCCCCGGCATCCACATCGCGTTCGGCAACCCGTACGGGGTGCACACCGGCGCCGACTGGTACTCCTCGACCCACATCGACGTCGTCGGCACCCGGTTCGATATCTGGGTCGACGACGAGCAGATCATGGCGGATGGGAAGTTCATGATCTCTGCGTGAGAGAGAAGGCCACGAAGCAAGTCAATGGAATGACCTGAAATCTTTCTTAGTGCTCTTCGTGCTCTTCGTCGCGATCATCTCTAACTGCAATGGTCCCAGAGCTCAGACAACCGTTCAATGCGCAGTGGACCGAGGCGCGCTATCGCGACATGATGCGCGCGCTCGAAGCGCATGTCGGTTGCCACATCGAGTTCCCGATCTCCGAGACGCCGTGCTTCTTTCGTCGCTCCTTGCTCGATCGGCTGGCGGAGGTCGGGCGTGAGCTCATCGCGCAGGCGATGGACCCGCGCGCGCTCGAAGCCACGTCGGCGCTCACGCCGGAGCGGTTCCGAGGACCGGGCGAGGGCGCCTCACCCATCTTCGTGCAAGTGGACTTCGGCCTCGTGCGCGCGAGCGACGGATCGATAGAGCCCAGGCTCGTGGAGCTGCAAGCGTTCGCGTCGTTGTACGCCTTCCAGCTCGCGTTGTCCGAGCATTACCTGCAGACGTTCGAGTTGGCTATGCCGGTTGGGCTCTTTCTGGGCGGGATCGACCGCGGGCGCTATCTTTCCGAGCTTCGCACCGCCATCGTTGGGCCGCACGAGGCCGACCATGTGGTCTTGATGGAGATCGAGCCGCATCGGCAGAAGACACGGCCCGATTTCCTGATGACCGAACAGTTGTGGGGGGTCCGCGCGCTCGACACGCGCGAGATCCAGCGCGAGGGCCGCGAGCTTTGGTACCGGCGAGAGGGTCGACGGGTGCCCATCCGGCGTATCTACAACCGCATCGTCCCCGACGAGCTCGAGCGGTCCCGCGTGCGCATGCCGTTCGACTATCGCGATGACCTGAACGTGGAATGGGCCGGTCACCCGGCCTGGTATTTTCTCATCAGCAAGGCCTCGATTCCGCGACTGCGACATCGCTCGGTGCCGCGCACGTGGTCGCTCGACGAGATCGACTTGACGGACTTGCCGCTCGACCGCGAGCAGGTGCTCCTCAAACCGCTGTTCTCGTTTGCCGGCGGAGGGATCGTGTTCGCACCCTCAGGCGCTGACCTGGCCGCGATTCCGCCGGACCGCCGCCGCGAGTTCATCCTGCAGGAGCGAATCGCGTTCACGCCCGTGATCGAGACACCGCACGGTCCGACGCAAGCAGAGCTGCGCCTGATGTATGTGTGGACGGACGACGTCAGGCCGATGCTGGCGCTTGTCCGCATGGGACGCGGCAAGATGATGGGCGTCGACCACAACAAGGGGCTGCGGTGGGTGGGCGCCTCGACCGCTTTCAGTGCCTGATTGGCGAGACAGGACAACTTTCATGAGACCTGCCCCGCCTGCGGCGCGGCGATGGCCGAGCAACGGCTCGAAGGCCAATACGGGCGCTCGATCGACATCGACCTCTGCGCCGCGTGCAGTGGACTCTGGCTCGACGGCATGGAGAACCATCAGCTCTCTCCGCGCGCCACCCTCGCGCTGTTTCGCTCGATGGCGGCCGCGCCGGCGGGGACCATCCCACTTCAGCCGCGCAAGCGCTGCCCGCGTTGCGGCCTCCGCCTCAAGGACGAGGTCGACAAGCAACGCTCCACGAGGAGTGTCAGGAATGTGGGAGTCAGGGAATGTGCAACTGGCGGAGTGAGGGAGTGTTAGGGCTCTGGCCGCAAAGGCAGCGGATCAGCAGATTCGCGCATTTGATCGCGCCGGGTCTCATCGGCTAGGCTATATCCTCGATGGTATTCGTGCCTCACGTGCATCGGGTTCATCATCACTGCTCATCGAGCGGGCCGGCCGGACTGCACGTGTAGCACATACTTCAGCGTTCTCGTCACATACAACGCTCGCAGGCCCGCCGGAACGGCGGGCTTTTTTGTTTTTGGATCGTTATGAACTTCGCAAAATTCTCAGGGCTCGTGCCAGCGGTCGTCCAGGACGACACCTCCGGCGAGGTGTTGATGGTTGGCTTCATGAACGAGCAGGCGTGGACGCGGACACGAGAAACCGGCTTCGTCACCTTCTTCAGCCGCTCGCGCAGCGAGCTGTGGACGAAAGGGGCGACGTCCGGCAACCGGCTCGAGGTGAAGCGGATCTTCGTTGACTGCGACGACGACACCGTGCTCATTCGCGCCAAACGACTGGGCGATGGCCACGTCTGCCACACCGGGCAACGGAGCTGTTTCCACATCGAAGTCCCAATCAAGACCGCTGTGACGGCGAGCAACCCGCCCGAAGGCTCAGAGAAAGACGCACCACGATGACGCTGCGGCTTGGCATTCCCAAGGGCTCGCTGCAGGACGCGACCGTTCAGCTCTTCGAGCGGGCCGGGTTCAATCTGCTGGTCAGCTCGCGCTCGTATTTTCCTGCCATCGACGACCCGGAGATCGAGTGCATGTTGATCCGGGCGCAGGAGATGGCCCGCTACGTGGCCGACGGCGTGCTCGATGCCGGTCTGACGGGAATGGACTGGATCGCCGAGCATCAGATCGGCCATCCCGAGGAGGCGACGCTCGTCCCCATCTGCGATCTCATCTACGCCAAGCAGAGCTTCGGCAAGGTTCGATGGGTGCTGGCCGTTCCAGAAGACTCGCGCTATCAGCGCGTGGAGGATCTGCACGGCGCGCGCGTCGCCACCGAGCTCGTGCGGTTCACCAAGCACTACTTCGAAAGCCGCGGTGTGAGCGTTGACGTCGAGTTTTCCTGGGGCGCCACGGAGGTCAAGCCGCCCGTGCTCGCCGACGCCATCGTCGAGGCCACCGAAACCGGTTCGACGCTGCGCGCGAACCGGCTGCGGACGATCGAGACGCTCATGGAGTCGAACACTCAGCTCATCAGCAATCGGGCGGCCTTGGACGATCCGTGGAAGCGAACAAAGCTGGACAATATCGCCTTGCTGCTCAAGGCGGCCATCGAGGCCCAAGGGCGCGTCGGCCTGATGCTGAACGTCCGGCGGGTGGACTTGTCGAAGATCCTGGAGCTCTTGCCCGCCTTGCAGCGTCCGACGGTCTCTTCGTTGAGCGATGCGGAATGGGTGGCCGTGAACACAATCATCGACGAGCGCACGGTGCGCGACCTGATTCCTCGCTTGAAGGGTGCCGGTGGCCAGGGCATCGTCGAGTATCCATTGAACAAGATCGTGGTCTGACTTCGGCTTCTTCGTAGCCATCTTCTCACCATGCTTCGAATCGTCTCGTCGACCGACCACGACGCCGTGCGGGAGTTGCTGTCGTCGACACGCGTTCGCGACACCAGGACCGAGCGTCGAGCAGCCGAGATCGTCGGTCGCGTGCGTCGCCGAGGCGATGCGGCGCTCGTCGAGTACGCGCGGACGCTCGATGGGTTGGACGGACCGCTCGAGATTCCCCAGTCTCGTTGGCGCGCCGATGCGCGGCGCCTGCCGTCGGCGGCACGGAAGGCCATCAACGATGCGGCCACCAACATCCGCCGCGTGGCGCGAGCGCAAGTGCCCCGCCCATGGCGTCTTCGTGTGTCGGCCGGAGTATCGGTCGAACAACGAGTCGTTCCGCTCGAGCGGGTGGGCTGCTACGTGCCCGGCGGACGCTATCCCTTGCCCTCGTCGCTCCTCATGACCGCCCTTCCCGCGCGGGCCGCGGGTGTCGGCGAGATCGTCGCCGTTTGTCCCCGAATCGATCCGGTGGTGCTCGCTGCGGCGCTCGAAGCAGAAGTGGATCGGCTCTTCCACGTCGGCGGTGCACACGCCGTTGCCGCCCTCGCCTATGGCACGGCGACGATTCCTCGGGTCGACAAGATCGTGGGACCCGGCAATCGATGGGTCTCGGCGGCCAAGGCGCTCGTGAGCTCGGATTGTGCCATCGACTTCTACGCCGGTCCGACCGAAATCGTCATCGTCACCGACCGTGGACCGGCGCAGTGGATTGCCGCCGACCTGATGGCGCAGGCCGAGCACGATCCGGACGCCCGTGCCGTGCTGGTGACGTCGAACGAGACGCTCGCGCGTGAGGTCGCCAGCCGCGTCGAGCGCGTGCTTCCCGCCAGGGGGACCGCGCGCGAATCGCTGGCGCGGCACGGGGGCATCATCCTCACACAATCGATGGACGATGCCATCGCGCTTGCCAACGACGCAGCGCCGGAGCATCTTGTCGTCTCGACCGAGAGGCTGGCGAACAAGGTGCGGGCGGCCGGCGCCGTCTTCGTGGGCCCATGGTCGGCCCAGGTGGCGGGCGACTATGCGATCGGGTCGAACCACGTCCTTCCCACGGCGGGCACGGCCCGATTTCGCGGCGGGTTGACCGCCGCCGATTTCGTGCGCGTCATCTCCGTCCAGCGGCTGACGCCGAACGGTCTGCGAGGCCTGGCGCCAACAATCACCACGCTCGCGCGCGCGGAAGGGCTTGAAGGACACGCTGCCAGCATCGACGTGCGCACAGCGCCTGGGCGCCTGCCGCGAGCTCAACGCCGGGGACATCGACCATGACGACCATCCAAGGATTGCCCGATCCGGGCGAGGGTCTTCGCCTGCACCTCAACGAGAACACAGGTGGCTGCTCTCCACAGGTCGCGGCCGCCGTGCGCGCCTTCGACGCCAGCGCGCTGGCGTTGTACCCCGACTACAAACCAGCGATTCTGGAGACGGCAGCGCACCTCGGGATCGACCCCGATTGGTTGATGCTGACCAACGGCCTCGACGAGGGCATCCTGCTGGCCTGCATCGGCTATCTCGCGCCGCGCGCACCGACGGCCCTCGTCGATGCGGGGGCGTCGCCGGTGGCGCCAAGCGGCCAACCAGAAGTCATCATCGTGCTGCCTGCGTTTGACAGCTATGCCATCTCGGCCAAAGCGATGCGCGCTCGGGTCGTGGCTCTTCCCCACGATTCCGATTACGAGTTCCCGCTCGACGCGGTGCTGCGCAGGCGTATCACGACTTTGCCGGTGAGCACTTTCTGGACGAGGCCCGCCAGCATCCGAACGTGGTCATCGGCCGGACGTTCTCGAAGGCCTACGGCCTGGCCGGAATGCGCATCGGTTTGCTGATCGCGCCACCGGCAGTGCTCGAGCCCATGCGCTATGTGATGCCGGTCTTCAATTTGAACGTCGTGGCAATTGCCGCTCTTCGCGCCGCATTGGCAGATCGGACGTTCATGCCGTGGTATGTCGCCCAGGTCGACGCGTCGAAGACGCTGACGTATGCCGCACTGGATCGGCTGGGACTCCGTTACTGGCGCAGCGCGGCCAACTTCGTGCTGATCGACGGCGGCGAGCGGGCACGATCGCTCGTCGACGGGCTGTACGAGCGACGGATCTTCGTCCGCGATCGCACCGCCGATCCCCATTGCCCCAACTCGTTTCGCCTGACCACCGGCGTCGTCGAGCACACGCGGGACGCCATTCGTGCGTTGGAGGAACTGTGCGGCGTGCGCTGATCGATCGGCGCACCGCGGAAACGCACATCCAGGTGCGACTGGCCATCGAAGGTCAAGGCCGCTACGAAAACCATACCGGTATCAGGTTTCTGGATCACATGCTGGATCTCGTGTCGCGGCACGGCGCTTTCGACCTTCGGGTAACCGCGCAGGGCGATCTCGACGTCGATCAGCATCACACCGTCGAGGATGTGGGCATCGCGCTCGGCGAAGCGCTCACCCAAGCGCTGGGCAACAAGAAGGGCATCAATCGCGCCGGCTATTTCGTCATGCCGATGGATGAGACGTTGGCCGTCGTCGCCATCGATCTGGGCGGGCGCTCCCACGCCGTCATCGACACGCGCGTCACCGCGCGACTGGTCGGCGACCTGCAGACCGAGCTCGTTCCCGATTTCTTCGAGGGCGTGGCGATGGGGGCGCGCGCCAACGTGCACGTCAAAGTGCTGTACGGGCGCTCGAACCATCACAAGATCGAGGCTTGCTTCAAGGCTTTCGGGCGGGCGTTGCGGGTGGCGTGTGCCAAGGACCGGCAGTTGGCGCGGATGCTGCCGACGACGAAGGGCCTGCTGTGATTGCGCTCATCGACTATGGCGCCGGCAATTTGACGTCGGTCCGCAAAGCGCTGGCCGCCGTGGGCGCGAAGGTGTTCACGCCGGCCGGTCCCCAAGATCTCGCTCCGGCGCACGCCATGATCGTTCCGGGTGTGGGCCACTTCGATTCAACCCGCGCGCTCGACGAAGGCTGGCGCGAGGCCATCCAGGAGGCCGTGCACCGGGGGGCACCGTTGCTCGGCATCTGCGTCGGCCTCCAGTGGTTGTTCGAGGGCAGCACCGAGGCGCCGGGCGTGACCGGCCTCGGCGTGTTTTCTGGCATGTGCACGCGGCTGGGGCAAGCGGGAAACGGAATCGGGTTTCGTTTTTCGCATGCCCCGCCGGAAGAACGAAACCCGGTTTCGCTTTCCCTCAAAGTTCCTCACGTCGGCTGGAACAGCCTGGTATTTCCGCGCGCGAGCGCACTCATGAACGGCGTGCCGGACGAGGCGCAGGTGTACTTCACGCATTCGTATGCCGCACCTGTTGTGGCGGACACCGTGGCGGTCACGACCTACGCCGGCCCGTTTACGGCGGCCGTCGAACGCGGGCCAATCAGCGGGGTGCAGTTTCATCCTGAGAAATCAGGAGACGTCGGCCTGCGGGTGTTGCGCAATTGGCTCGAGACGCTGTGACGAGCGAGAACCAACCTGGTCGCCCTCGAGTCACGTGTAAGAGCAACCAGGTGGGATAGATCCAATGCTAGCTAAGAGAATCATCGCGTGCCTCGATGTCCGCAACGGCTGCGTGGTCAAAGGCGTGAGCTTCGCCGGTCTGCGCGAGGCCGGTGATCCCGCAGAGCTGGCCGCGCGCTACAACCGTGAAGGCATCGACGAGCTCGTCATCCTCGATGTGACAGCGACACTCGAAGCGCGCCAGGCGTTGGCGCAGTCGATCCGCGCCGTGGCTGGCCAGATCTTCCTGCCGCTGACCGTCGGAGGCGGCATTCGCTCCGAGGAGGATGCCGCGGCGGCCATCGAGGCGGGGGCCGACAAAGTGAGCCTGAACACCGCGGCGCTGCAGAGTCCGGCCCTCGTGACGACACTGGCGAGGCGATACGGCAGCCAAGCCGTCATCGTCGCCATCGATGCGAAACGGGCCGGCGACCGGTTTGCCGTCTACGCGCGCAGCGGAACCGACGGCACCGATCGTGATGCCGTGGACTGGGCACGCGAGGCCGCCGACCGCGGCGCCGGCGAGATCCTGCTCACATCGATCGACCGTGATGGCACGAAGCTCGGCTTCGATTGCCCGCTCACGGCGGCAGTCTCCCTTGCCGTCTCGATTCCGGTCATCGCGTCTGGCGGCGCCGGCGAGTTCGAGCATTTCGCCCAAGCCTTCACCGAGGGTCGCGCGGACGCCGCGCTGGCCGCGTCGATCTTCCACTTCAACGAGAAGAGCGTCTCCAGCCTGAAACACTTTCTGGCAACGCGCGGTATCCCTGTACGGCTTGTTCACGAGGCCCACCGTGATCTCGGCGCGTGAGCGAGGCCCATCAATGCTCAGGGCAGAAGCGTCCTCAGGAGTCGCATGCTGATCCCATCCATCGATCTCCAGGGCGGCCGCATCGTGCAGCTGGTGCAGGGCGAGCGGCTGGCGCTCGCAACACACGATGTCGATGCGTGGATCGAGCGCTTTCGCCGGTTTCCTCGAGTCCAACTGATCGACCTCGATGCCGCGATGGGCGTCGGCGGCAACGACGAACTGATACGGCGAATTGCCGTCGAGCTCCCGTGCCGCGTGGGCGGAGGCGTTCGCTCGGTCGGTCGCGCCCAGGATCTCGTCGATGCCGGGGCGCAAGCGGTCATCGTCGGCTCGGCGTTCTTCGATGCGCGACGGCAGCCGGATGCTGGCTCTCTAGGCGCCGCCGCCCTCGTCAAGCGTGATTTCGCCGAGGCGCTAGCCGACGCGGTCGGAGCCGAGCGCGTGATGGGCGCCGTCGACGCGAAAGCCGGACGTGTCGTCATCCATGGGTGGAAAACGTCGCTGCCGATCACCGCGGTGGAGGCTGTCGGTCTCCTCGAGCCCTTCTGCGGCGAGTTCTTGTATACGCACGTGGACACGGAAGGGTTGATGCAGGGGACCGATATGGACGCGATTCGCGCCGTTGCGCGCGCGACCTCCAGGCGAATCACCGCAGCCGGAGGCATCACGACGCGCGCCGAGATCGATCAGCTGGACGCGGTCGGTATCGACGCGGTCGTGGGGATGGCCATCTACACGGGAGCGCTCCAGATCGGCTCGTGATCTCGACTCTTCCCGCAGGATCTGGCCCGGAGGCGCTCGAACGTCCACCCCGGCGCGTGCTACGATCATCGTCCGCTATTCGACGCCCGGCATGTCACTCGCAGAAAGGATCACGCTCATGGCAGTCAAACCAAAGCCCGACGGATATCACAGCGTCACCCCTTACCTCATCGTCAGCGACGGAGCGCGCGCGATTGACTTCTACAAGCGGGCCTTCGGCGCGACGGAGCTGTTTCGCATGGACGCCCCCGGCGGCAAAATCGGCCATGCCGAGATCAAGATCGGCGACTCGCCGGTCATGCTCGCCGACGAGTTTCCCGAGATGGGAGCCCGCGGGCCACACACCATCGGCGGATCGCCCGTCCAGTTGCTGGTCTACGTCGACGATGTCGACCGCGTCTTTCCGCAAGCGATCGCCGCTGGTGCGACCGAGACGCGACCCGTGAAGGACCAGTTCTACGGCGACCGCTCGGGCAACCTCATCGACCCGTTCGGGCACGCCTGGACCCTCGCGACGCACACCGAAGACATCGCGCCGGAAGAAATGGACAGGCGCGCGAAGGCAATGTACGAAACGACGTGAGACCGTCAGATCAGTATGCGCACGGTACTTGCCCTCCTGACGCGGGTTCGTTTGAGCACCGTGCTCTGCTGGGCCGTGGTCATGTTCTGCGGCGTGATCCGCGGCCAGGAGCCACCGCCGCAGAGTGCGCCCGCCGATCAGCCGACCTTTCGCGCCAAGGTGAACACCGTCAGCGTCGACGTTTCCGTGTTCGACGATGACGGGGCACCCATCACGGATCTCGCCACGACCGACTTTCAGCTCGCCGAGGACGACCTGCCGCAAACCGTTCAAACCGCTCAGTTCATCAGGTTGGACGGCCAGCCCGTCGCGGGTCAAGTCGAGGCCTTGGCCATCCGCTCCTCCGCGCATGCGGCTGTCGAGGCCGCAAAGGGCGACGTCCGTCTCTTCGCGATTTATCTCGACGACTACCACGTCGAAAAGAAGCCCTTCATCACGCTGCCCATGCGCGACGCCTTGGCAGACTTCGTCAAAGAGCTCGGCCCGCGCGATCTCGTCGCGGTCATGGATCCGCTCACACCGCTGAGCCATCTGAGCTTCACCCGCTCGCGCGACGAGCTCCTCGAGCGCATGCGGACGTTCGAAGGGCGTCGTGGCGAACGCTTCCCCATTCGCAGCGTGCTCGAGGAAGCGCAACTCCAGCACCCCAATCTCGCAGAGGTGCGCGGCGGCGTCTCGCTCTCGGCTCTCACGTCGCTCGTGACGTATTTGGGTGGACTGCGCGAAGGCCGCAAGTCGGTTCTCTTCGTCAGTCAAGGGCCCATGGTCGGAATGCCCAGCCACCCCAACTACGGGCGCATGGAGGAAGCGATCGAGGCCGCAAACCGCGGCAACGTCACCATCAACGTCTTCGACCCGCGCCCGCTCGGCACCAGCGAGTTTGGCGGGGCCGAGGTCCTTCGGCGACTCTCGGCTGAAACGGGCGGACGTGCGATCGTGAACACGAATCAACCACAAAAAGGCTTGCACCAGACCATTGCCGACGCGAGCGCGTACTACCTCGTCGGCTACACACCGTCGCGCGAGCTGGCGGACGGCAAGTTCCATCGCATCGAGGTGCAGGTGAAGCGTCGCGGCGTCCGGGTGCTGGCGCGCCGAGGCTACTGGGCGCCTGGGCCCGCGGAGCTCACGCCGAAAGAGCAGCCGGCACCCTTAGAGGCGAGGCTCTCGACTGCGCTTGCCACTATCGAGGGTCCGAGCGACGGCCGCATCGTCGATGCGTGGGTGGGAGCGGGAGTGGATGCCCTCGGTCGCAGCCGCGTCATGGTCACGTGGGAGCCGCTCGCTCGTCGATCGAGCGCTGGCGTGCCGGCCCGGTTGGCGGTCGAGCCGCTTGCCCGTGCCGGCGGAGACGCGCTGGCTCCGGCGCAGACCATTGCCAGCGTCGGCACGCCCGGAGAAGAGCCCGCGATCGCGACGTTCGAGCTCGACCCCGGCGCCCTCGTCGTGCGACTCTCCGCGCTCGACGCCGCTGGCGAAGTGCTGGACCGCTGGACCGAACCCGTGGTGCTCACGAAGCCTGGGGACGGCGTGCTCGTGTTGGCCACGCCGCGCGTCTTTCGCGCCCGGTCCGCCATCGAGCTTCGCACGCTGTGGGCAAATCAGAACCCCGTGCCGGTGGCGTCACGCCGCTTCCGCGCGACCGACCGCGTGCTCGTGGAGATCGACTGCGCCAGCGCGGGCGCGCCGTGTCCCGTCGTAGCGGAGCTGCTCAATAACAAAGGCGAGCGCTTGTTGGATCTGCAGATGCCGCCTCTCGTCGAGGGCCGCTCGCGCATCCTGCTGCCGCTGACGAGCCTCGCGCCCAGCGTCTATGCCGTCCGCTTTCGCGCGGGCGAGGGGGAGCGGGAGATGCGGCAAGTCGTCGCCTTCCGGGTAGAAAGGTAATTCATTGTAGATGGCAGATTGTAGATTGCAGATCGCAGCAGATTTGCAGATCGCAGATCGCAGCAAATGGCCGATCGCAGATGCCAGTCGATAGATTACAGGTCGCGCTCGTAGGGCTGCTGACACTCGGCGCCCTCGCGACGCCGTCGTCGCAGCGGCCTGCCGTCGGCACGGCAGTCCGAGAATTCGTCGCGGTCGACGCCCCGCACCTCGCGCTCACCGGCGTCCGGGTCATCGACGGCACCGGCGCTCCGCCACGGGAGGATCAAACCCTCGTCATCCGTGATGGCTTGATCACCGAGCTTGGCAATCGTACGACGATCGCGCCCCCTCCAGGTGCGACCGTCCTCGACCTTGCCGGCCGCTCGGTCATTCCTGGGCTGGTGATGGTGCACGAGCACCTCTACTACCCGACGGGGCCGGGTGTCTATGGACAGCTTGGCGCCAGCTTCGTCCGCCTTTATCTCGCCGGCGGCGTGACGACGATGCGCACGGGCGGCAATGTCAACGGGTTCATGGATCTGAATCTGGCACGTCGCATCGACGCGGGCGAGGCCGCTGGCCCGGCCATCGATGCCACCGCGCCCTATCTCAACGGACCCAACACTTTCCTGCAAATGCGGGCGATGCGCGGGCCCGACGATGCCAGACGGCAAGTGGCGTATTGGGCCGACGAAGGCTTTACGTCGTTCAAGGCCTACATGCAGATCACGCGCGCCGAGCTCGGGGCGGCAGTCGAGGAGGCGCACAAACGGGGTATGAAAGTGACCGGACATCTCTGCTCGGTCACCTACGCGGAAGCCGCGGCACTCGGCATCGATAACCTGGAGCACGGCTTCTTTGCGGCAACCGACTTCGTCTCGGACAAGCAAGTCGATGTCTGTCCGGGACAAGCGCGCGGGCAGCAGTCGATCGCTGCTCTCGATGAAGCCGCCGTGCCGTTCGCGTCGCTCGTGAAGACGCTGGTCGACAAACGGGTCGCGTTGACGTCGACGCTCACCATCTTCGAAACGCTGACACCTGGGCGGCCCATGCCGCAGGGGCTCGAGGTGCTCACGCCAAGCTTGAAGAACCAGTTCGAGCAGACCCATGCGCGCGTCGCCAAGACGGAAGACTCCGTCTTTCGCACGCTGCTGCCCAAGGGTATGGCGCTCGAGCGCGCGTTCGCGCGGGCGGGCGGGATGCTGCTGGCCGGTACCGACCCCACGGGCGCCGGAGGCGTGTTGCCCGGCTTCTCGAATCAGCGTGCGCTCGAGCTACTCGTCGAGGCCGGCTTTTCGCCACTCGAAGCCATCGCCATCGGCACGATGAACGCCGCACGTTATTTGGGCCGGGATGCGCACATCGGGACGATCGCCGTGGGCAAACAGGCCGACCTGGTGGTCCTGACCGGCAATCCAGCGGCAAACATCGCCGATGTCCGGAAGATCGAGCGCGTCTTCAAACAGGGTGTCGGCTACGATCCCGCGAAGCTCATCGCTTCGGTGGCCGGCCGCGTGGGCATCTGGTAACAGGACAGCCACGGAGGACACGAAGGGTCACGAGTAGAATCGATCCCATGACAAGCAAACGCGTTCGCGTGAAGGTCTTCGATCACGAGGGCCAGCTCGTCGGTCCAATCGAGGCGGCGCGTGTGGCGAAGTCGGACGCCGAGTGGCGCGCGCAATTGACGCCCAAACAGTTCGAGGTCGCGCGCGGTAAAGGGACCGAGCAGCCGTTCTGCGGCACCTTGCTCGACAACAAACGAGAAGGCGTCTACTCGTGCGTGTGCTGTAACCTGCCGCTGTTCTCGTCGGATGCCAAGTTCAACTCGAATACGGGTTGGCCGAGTTTCTTCCAGCCGGTCGCCGAGGAGAACGTCGTCGAGCATGCGGATCGCAGCTACGGCATGGTTCGCACCGAGATTCTCTGTGCGCGTTGTGACGCCCACTTGGGACACGTGTTCGACGACGGGCCGAGGCCGACTGGGCGCCGGCACTGCGTGAACTCAGAGTCGCTGGTGTTCACAGACAGAGAGCGGGTGGCAACCCTCGCGGATTCGCCGGCCTGAACGTATGTGGAGGGCGGCCATTCAGGGCCGCCGCTGGCCCGACTCGAGCCATGCCACGCCGTGATGGCCCACGATCAGCGGCTTCGTGACAGGTAGATCACGAGCTCGTCGAGAAAAGGCGACTGACCTTTCAGGATCCGAGTCCGAGCTTCGTCGATCGTGAACCACGCGGCGCGATCGACTTCGGGAAACGTCGCCAGGCGTCCGCTGCCTCTGGGCCACTCGACCGTGACGCTGGTGCTCTCGAGCAGGGCGGGATCGAAATCGCCTTCGCTCGCCCACGCCACCACGACCTTGCCGCCTGCCTGTCGAACAGGGGTCAGCGCGATGAAGGGCCCGTGCACCAAATGCCCGGTTTCTTCTGCGAACTCGCGCTTTGCGGCTTCGAGCGCATCCTCGCCCGGGTCGAGCTCGCCCTTGGGGAGAGACCAGGCCCCTCGATCTTTATGCGCCCAGAACGGACCGCCGGGGTGCACAAGCAGGACCTCGAGGCTCGTCGCGCTTCCGCGGTAGAGCAGGATCCCAGCGCTGACTCGTGGCATGGGGGATTCTGGCGAACCTGCCACCGCGACTCGACCGCGGCGGCGCGACCGAGGCTGACCAGACTCCGCCAAGGCTTCGGCGGTCCGCCGTAGGGTTTCGCGAAGGCGGAAGCGTCGGCCGGTCGCCGTCCGCTTCAGACGCCTGTCAATCGCACGCCGCCACCGACGATCTCGAAGAGGACGACGCCGAGGGCCGCGGCGAACCAGATCAAGCCGTAGGTCATGGGGCTGGCGTGGGGAATCTCGAACTGGGCTGCGGGCCAGGCGACCAGCCCGTAGACATACAGGCTGATGGCCGCCGGCCACGGTGCGGGAAAGCCGGTGGCACGTAGCACGAGAGCCGTGAGAACAGCGGCGAAGGCCGCCAGATAATAGTGCGTCTCGGACTTCATGGGGTTCAGCGGATCGATCAGCGTATCGGCCAACCACTGAGGCAACTTGAGACAGCCGATAGAGTATCCTACCGCCCTTCGATGTCGCACCGCGGTTCTCGAGCTGCTCCCAACGTGCACCAACCTTGATCGCGAGACTGCTGACCCGCGCCGGCCTGGTCACGCCGGAACAGCGAGCGTGGGCTTGGTACGATTGGGCCAACTCCGCATACTTCACCACGGTCATCACCGCGGTCTTCCCCGCGTTCTTCACCACTTACGCGGCGTCGGGCTTCGAGCCGGCTCGAGCCACCGCGCGCTTTGCGGCGATGTCGTCTCTATCGGTGGGTATCGTCGCTGTGCTCTCGCCGCTGCTGGGGGCGATCGCGGATTACACCGGCGCCAGGAAGCGACTGCTCGCCGTGTTCCTCGTCGTCGGTGCGTCGTCGTGCGCGGCAATGGCGTTCATCGGCGAGGGACAGTGGCAGCTCGCTGCCGCGCTCTTCGTGATCGGCAACGTCGGCGTGTCCGCTTCGCTCGTGTTCTACGATTCGCTGCTGCCTGTGGTGGCGCGTCCCGAAGAAACGGATCGGGTGTCGGCCGCCGGCTATGCCTGGGGCTACTTGGGCGGCGGCGTGCTCCTGCTCATCAACCTGCTCTGGATCCTGCAACCGGCCACCTTCGGCTTCGCAAGCGCGGCGTCGGCAACGAAGGCTGCCTTCGTCAGCGTGGCGATCTGGTGGATCGTGTTCGCCATCCCGCTCTTCCGCCGGGTGCCGGAACCTGCCGGTCATTTCACGGGCGGCCGAGGCGTGCCGGCCACCGCGGTCGCCGGCGCATTTACGCGGTTAGCGGGCACGTTTCGCGAGATTCGCCGATATCGACAGGCCTTCCTGCTGCTGCTGGCGATGCTGCTCTACCAGGACGGGATCCAGACCATCATCCGGATGGCGTCGGTGTACGGCGCCGAGGTGGGCATCGAGCAGACGTCGCAGATTGCGGCGTTCGTCATGGTGCAATTCCTCGGCATCCCGTTCTCGTTCCTCTTCGGCCGTCTTGGCCCACGCATCGGCACCAGACCCGCGCTGTTCATCGCGCTCGCCGTGTATTCGCTGGCGACGGTTCTCGGCTACTTCATGACGACCGCGGTGCACTTCTTCATGCTGGCGGGCCTCGTCGGAACGGTGCAGGGTGGCAGCCAGGCACTCAGCCGCTCGCTTTTCTCGCGGCTGATTCCGATCGACAAAACGGCTGAGTTCTTCGGCTTCTACGCCGTCGTGGAACGTTTTGCGACAATGCTCGGACCGATCGTCTTCACGATCAGCGTGGCTCTCACGGGATCGAGCCGCAGTGCCGTGCTCGCGATCATGCTGTTCTTCATCGCCGGAGGCGCGTTGCTCTGGGTCGTCGATGAAGCAGCGGGCGTGCGGGCGGTTCGAGAGCGCGAGCAGGAACTGAGGACGGCGTTTCATACCTCCGCTCAGAGCAGCAAGCATGTGGCTCCGCCTCGCTAGTGGCAGCAATGCTTTGCCCCGCTGCGCGGGGCGAGACGTCTTGAAGGGCCAGTCGAAAGACTTGACTCATTTGGTGAGCGCTCTGGCCCTTCAAGACGTCTACGGTGGACGCATCGAGGGCGGCGCGGCGCGCCCAACCGAGCTACGGGACTAGCGCAGCGAGGCCAGCTTCTGCCGAGCAAAAGGGCGAGCGATCGAGGCTTGCAAATTGTGGACGTTCGTGTCGATGGCGCGGCGATAGTATTCGCGCGCATTGGCGAGGTCGCCCTTCGCTTCGTAGGCCGTGGCGATGGTCTTCAGCACGAACGAGTCTGACAGATTGCCGCGCGCGAGCTCGGCTATTGCGCGGTCGTACTCCTTGCTGTAATAGGCGATATAACCGACGAGCCATCGATAGATGTCGTTGTCGTCGTTCTGCCGGCCGCGCTTCTGCATCACGCTTTCGAACTCGGCGAGATGCTTCTTCGCTTCGTCGAGGCGGCCTTCGCGCGCCGAGATGCGGCCTTGCGCATGATGCCAGCGGAGTTGCCACAAGAGCTGCTCGCTCTCCGGCTGGCCGGCCGCCGGTTTGGACTCCTGATATCCAAGCTCGTACCACCGCCGTCCGTTCACGGTGTCGCCGCTCTCGAGGTAGATGCGCCCAAGTGAACGGGCCGCGGCGGCTGCCCCCGCCGGGTCGCCTTCCGCCTTGAGCCGCGCGCGTAGCTCCTCGAAGCGCTTCTGCGCTTCGGCGAGTCGGCCTTCGAACGCGAAGGACAGCGCCAGGGCGTTCGTGGCTTGATTGCGCGGCGGTCCGGCCGGCGCCAGATCGATGGCGCGCTGCAGATGCGACTGCGCTTCCGGATATTGGCCCTTCAGATCCAGCACTGTGCCGAGCGCCACCGCGGTCTCGAAGGCGCGAGGGTTGATGGCGAGCGCTTGCCGGAAGACACGCTCGGCGTCGTCGAGCTTGCCCTGATTGACGAAGGCGCGTCCTTGCCGCACGAGGGCGTCCGGATCCGCGGCCTGCGTGGAGAGCACGGCCGAAAAGCCGATGACGGCCAGGGAAAGAAGCGCGAGACGACGCACTCGCGCATTATAGCGCCTGCACTCAACCGAGTCGCTTGCTCGACCGTAAAGTCGCCAGGCCGAGAATGGCGAGCCCCCAGACGGTGAGCGCGAGCGCTTGCGGCCAGAAGGTTTCGAGGCCTACGCCTTTGAGAAACAGGCCGCGCAGGATGACCAGGAAGTAGCGGAGGGGGATGAGATAGGTGAACGGCTGGATCCAAGGCGGCATGTTCTCGATCGGAAAAATGAATCCCGACAGATAGATCATCGGCATCAAGAAAAAGAAGGTCGTCGTCATCATCGCTTGTTGCTGCGTGTTCGAGATCGTGGAGATGAAGAGACCCAGGCCCAGCGTGGTGAGGAGGTAGACGGCGCTCAGAGCGAAGAGGAGCGGCAGGCTGCCGCGCATCGGCACCTCGAACCAGTAGATGGCCACGACCAGCACGAGCACGACGTCGAGGAGGCCAATGCCAGCGTAGGGAAGGAGCTTGCCCAGGATGAGCTCCCATCTGGCGATGGGGGTGACATTCAATTGCTCGAGCGTGCCGAGCTCGCGCTCGCGCACGATCGCCATCGCCGAAAGGTTGGTGGTGACGACCAGGAGCAGCAGGGCCACGATGCCGGGGATGATGAAGTCGCGGCTTTCGAGCTCGGGATTGAACCAAACACGCACCTCTGCGCTGACAAGTGGCGCGACGCGCTCACCAGGCCGCCGCTCGGCGAGCAGGTCTTGTGCGTATGCCGCGATCAAGCTGCGCGTGTAGCTCAACGCAACGTTGGTCGAGTTGGAGTCCGTCCCGTCGGCGACGACTTGCAGAGTGACCGGTTGAGCGGCGCGTACCCTTTGGCCGTAGTCCGCGGGAATACTGAGTGCCATCCACGCGTCACCGTGCTCCAACCACCGATCGATCTCGTCGGTCGACGCCGCCATGCCGGCGATGATGAAGTTCTGAGACGCGTCGAAGCGCGACACGAGCTCTCGGCTCTCGGCCGAGCGGTCGGCATCGACGACCAGGATCGGCACATCCTTGACGTCGGTGGTCGCCGCATAGCCGAGGACGCCAAGTTGAATCAACGGCGCGACAATCACGATGCCGAAGAGGCGGGGATCGGCACGAAGCTCGATGAGCTCCTTCTTCATCACCTCGAAGACACGTCGCATGGTCCGGTTCCCCCTGATCGCCTGCCGCATCCCGCGTGCCGCCTGCCGTTCTCTTACCGCCACTCCCGGGCAAGCCTGGTCGAGGCCAGGCCCATGACGACGGTGGCAAAGAGGATGAGCGCCACGAGATCGCCCGCGAACGCCTCGGCGCCCACGCCTTTGAGCACGACCGATCGCAGCGCGACGAGAAAGTAACGCGCCGGCACGATGTGGGTGATCACCTGGATCGGGGCCGGCATGTTCGCGATCGGGAACACGAAGCCGGACAGAATGAACGTCGGCAGGAATGACGAGAGCACCGCCACCTGAAAGGCCACTTGCTGGGTGTCGGCGATTGTCGAGATCAACAAGCCTTGCGCCAGGGCGCCGACCAAGAAGATCCCGATCGAGACGCACAGCAAGACCCAGGATCCTCGCATCGGCAGGCCGAACAGGCCCATCGCCGCGAAGATCACCAAGAGCGCGGACAGGAACGACAGACCCAGATACGGCAGCGCTTTCCCCGCTACGAACGCCGCCGGCCTGAGCGGCGACATGCGGACCTGCTCCATCGTGCCTCGTTCCTTCTCGCGGACGATCGAGAGGGCCGTGGAGATGACCGCCGTAATCATCGCGATGAACGCGATGAGGCCCGGCACGAGGAACAGGGTGCTCCGCAGCTCGGGGTTGTACCAGACTCTCGACTCGAGCGCGATCGGCGGAACAACCCGCTCGACGCCAAGCTCCGACTCGAACCGCGCCGACGACTCGGCCACGATTGCCTGCGCATAGCCCATCACTGTGGTTGCCGTATTCGCATTGTCGCCATCGATGATCACTTGCACGGTCGTCGGACGACGGTTGACGACGTGCCGCTCGAATCCCGGGGGAACCACGAGGATTGCCCTCGCGTCGCCGCGATCGATCAGTCGCTCGAGGTCGCCGTCCGACTGCACGGACCCGGCGAACTGAAAGTACCCGGAATTGACGAAGGCCGAGACGAGATCGCGACTCGCGCGACTGCCGTCCTGATCCCTGACGGCGATGCGGATGTCGCGGACGTCGAAGTTGAGCGCATAGCCGTAGATGAGCAGAATGGCCGCCGGCACGAAGAGAACAGTCAGCAGCGTTCGCCAGTCGCGGACGATCTGCTGGAGCTCTTTGCGCGCGACCGAGATGAGGGCGCGCATCACGCCTCCTGCGCGTGTCGCTCGACGACGTCGAGGAACACATCCTCGAGAGAGGGGCTGACGGGCTCGACGCTCCACACGTCCACACCGGCGGCGGCGAGCGCGTGCTGCAGTGCCGTCAGATCGACGTCGCTCTGGCGCAACACGGCGTGAATCGTGGTGCCGAAGATGCTGGTCTTCTCGACGTCCGGCAAGTGCTCGAGCACCTGCATCGCGGCGACCGGCAGCGCCGCACGGATTTCGACAATCGGACGGGCGGCAAACACGTCTTTGAGCTCCTTGGTCGTCCCCATCGCGGCGAGCCGCCCCGCTTGGATGATCGCGACGCGGTGACAGTGCTCCGCCTCGTCCAGATAGTGTGTGGTCACGAGCACGGTGACGCCGGTGCGGGCGAGCTCACCGATCAGATCCCAGAAGTGTCGCCGCGACAGTGGGTCGACGCCTCCAGTCGGCTCGTCGAGGAACACGATGGCCGGCTCGTGCAGGATGGCGCACCCGAGCGCCAGGCGTTGCCGCCAGCCACCGGGCAGTTGTCGAGTGATGAGCGTCTCCTTGCCTCGCAGTCCGGCCATCTCGAGCACGAACGCGCGCCGCGCTTCGAGCCGGTCGGCGTCGAGACCGTAGATGCCCGCGAAGAAGCGGATGTTTTGGTCAACGGTCAACGGCTCGTAGAGCGAGAACTTCTGCGACATGTAACCGATGCGCCGCTTCACGCCTTCGGGGTCGCGACCCACATCGACGCCGCCGACGAGCGCCGTGCCAGAGGTCGGTTTGAGGAGCCCGCACAGCATGCGAATGGTCGTCGACTTCCCGGCGCCGTTTGCGCCCAGGAATCCGAAGACCTCCCCGCGCTGCACATCGAACGACAGGTCGTCGACCGCCACGAAATCACCGAAGCGGCGAGTAAGGTGGTCCACTTGGATCGCCGGGCGCCGATCGCTCGTCGCGACGGTTGACCGGGCGGCGTCGCGACGGGTTGAAGCAGTCACGCTGGTGCTTCGACTTCCTGGTCGCCCACGATCAGCGACCCATAGCGCGGTCGAGGCGCGCCTCGGCGAGCCGCGCATTGGCCAGAGCGCGGGTGCGATCGAGCTCGGCCTGCAGCAAGGCCACTCGAGCGTCCAAGACATCGGTGCTGGTGGCAACGCCGACGTTGAAGCGCTCGGTGACGACACGCCTGGCTTCCGCCGCACTACGCACGCCGTCGGCAGATGCTGTGACGGCAGCCAGGCTCGACTCGACATTCAGTATCTGTTGGCGGACATCGGCGGCGACCATGGTCTCGAAATCGGCGAGGCGTTCGCGCGCTGCTGTAGCGGCGAATGCGGCCTCGGCGACCTCGGCATCGGTGCGACCCGAATCCCAGAACGTCCAACTCGCGTTGACGCCGACATCCCACGAGGTACGCCACCGATCCGTGAGCGGGAAAATGCGCGTGTTCGGCCGCGCATAGTCGACCCCGCCGGCAAGATTGAGCGTGGGTCGCCGTCCGGCCGCAGCGGCGGCCTGCCGTTCCGAAGCTCCCTCGATTCTGAGAGTCAACGCGCGGCGCTCGGGCCGGCGCTGCAGTGCATCGGTCACTGTCGCAGCCACGGGAGCCGCGGCTGTCGAGAGCTCCAAGCGCTCGGCCATCTCGATGGGTGCATCCGCGGGCAGGTCGGTCAGCCGCCGCAACTCGATGGCCGCACTCTCGCGCAGATTGCGCGCCTCGATTAGTTGCACTTCCTCTCGCGAGCGCTGCGCCTCGAGACTCGTCACGTCATTCGGCGGCAGCAGGCCCGCGTCGAATTGACTACGAACGTCGGCCAGATGCGCGTCGGCGCGACTCAGGGCTACCTCCAGTACGCGCCCGGTTTCCACAGCGGTGGCGAGTCCCCAATAGGCGCGGACCACCTCGAGCCGAAGGTCCGCACGCGCGGTCTCGAGGTCCGCGCCGGCGGCGTGTGCCTCTGCTTCGGCGGCTCGCTCGAGCGCGCCGGTCCTGCCCCCGGTATAGATCGGCCACTGCGCGAAGACGCGCGCTCGGCGATTGTCCGGGATATCGGGATAGATGATCCGCAAGGAGCCGTCCGCCTGGCGCACGCCAAATTCGTCGACATGATTCGTGCGGGTGTAGCCACCTGTGACGCCCACGATGGGCAAATCAGCGGTCTGCCGCACGCGCACGGTGGCCACGGCGCCACCTTCTCTGGCTCGCGCTTCCGCAAGGCGATGACTCGCCTTCTGTGCCAGCTCGACGGCGTCGGCGAGCGTCAGCGTGATTGGCGCGGAGGGGTCTTGAGCCGCCGCTGGTGGGGCCAGTGACATCATCAACGCCGATGTCAGCAGAACGGAGAGTCGATCCTTCATGATGGCGGCACCCTGACGGGGTCGGCGGCGCGGGCGAGCTTGGCGATGAACACGTCTTCGAGCGACGGCACGATGATGCGGAGGCTCGAGGCCGCGAGGCCGGAGCTCGACAGCGCGTCGGCCATGAGTTGCGAGGCGCGAGGCCCATCGGTCTCGTCGAGCCAGACATGGACGCGGTCGCCGAACACCTGCACACTCGTCAGGCCAGCTCGGGTGCGGAGCGCCCGCACGGCGTCATGCGGCTCGGTGAGGCTCATGTCGAACAATGTGCCGGCGATGGACGACCGCAAGCGGCCAGGCTCGTCGAGCGCGATCAGCCGACCCTCGTGCAGCAGCGCGACCCGCGCGCAGCGCTCGGCCTCGTCCAAATACGGCGTCGACATCAGGATCGTGATGCCGTCGGCGAGAAACTGCGACAAGAGCTTCCAGAACTCGCGGCGCGACACCGGATCGACGCCGGTCGTCGGCTCGTCGAGGAGGATGACATCCGGCTCGTGCACGAGCGTGCAGGCGAGCGCGAGCTTTTGTTTCATTCCGCCCGACAGTCGGTCCGCCAATCGGCCGCGGAAGGGCGTGAGCTGGGTCATCTCGAGCAGCCGATCGCGCCGCGCGTGATAGTCGGACACACCGTGAATCTCGGCGAAGAACGCGATGTTCTCGTCGATGCTGAGATCGCCATACAGGCTGAACCGCTGCGACAGGTAGCCGACCGAGGCCGTCATCACGCGATGCTCCCGTACCGGATCGCGGCCAAGCAGCCTGATCGTGCCCGCATCGGCGTGGAGCAGCCCGCAAATTAACCGGATGGTCGTCGTCTTGCCGGCGCCGTCTGGACCGATCAGACCGAACATCTCGCCGCGGCCGATTTCCAGAGAGAGATCGTCGACCGCCACCGTCGTGCCGTAGCGGCGCGTGACGCGGTCGAAAGAGATGGCGGGATTGGACATGGGCACGACTCACTCTCGGTTTGCTCGTCACGATCAAGCTGGGGATTCGCGTTCACGTTGTCAACTCTCGGCCCGCGAGCGCGTCTATGAATCTGGCGCGCCGAGCTCGAGCTCGGCGTCCACCGGCATGCCCTGCTTCAGCACGCCTTGCGAGTTGTCGACGCTGATGCGCACCCGGTAGACCAGCTTCGAACGTTCATCGGCCGTTTGCACGTTACGCGGTGTGAACTCGGCCTTGGGCGAGATCCAGGTCACTCGTCCTTCGATGCCGCCGCCGCCGGCATCCGTGAAGATCCGCGCCGACTGGCCCAATCGCAGGCGCGGGATGGAGGGCCCGGGCACGAACACGTCCGCCCAAGCGTGGTCCAGATCGGCGACGATGGCGACGGTGGCGCGTGGGGCGACCACTTCGCCC
>JAIVJN010000186.1 GCA_020200025.1 Acidobacteriota bacterium
GCGTTTGGGACTGGACGGCTCGGCTCCCGCGTCCGAGGCACGTCCCTCCCGGTCACGCGCAGGATGCTATAGTAAAGGGTTCCGGTGGCCGCGTCCCTCCTGCGGAGAGGTACCGAAGTGGTCGTAACGGGGGCGCCTCGAAAGCGTCTTGTCGGGCAACCGGCACGTGGGTTCG
Source organism: Acidobacteriota bacterium (assembly GCA_020200025.1). Lineage (GTDB taxonomy): Bacteria > Acidobacteriota > Vicinamibacteria > Vicinamibacterales > UBA2999 > JAIVJN01. The sequence goes on from JAIVJN010000186.1 coordinate 176, forward strand.
AATCCCACCCTCTCCGCCAGCCTTCGCCAGCGCTCGCGACTACGGCTGGCAAGCCGCGTCGGGCGAGTAGTTGCGAAGGTTGTCCCCCGTAGTGCTAAGCGCGAAGGTGGACGTCGACCGGTTGCGGAAATCGTCCGAGACAGCCCGCCGACCCTCGCTCGCCTGCACCGTGACGGAGCTACTTGTCCGCCGTAGCCCCAAGGGCGAAGGTGGACGCTGGCAAGCCAACACGATCAGAGCCGCCTACCGCCGAAGGCGCGAAGGTGGCTTGTCCGGCTCGACCGATTAAATCCGAAGCTCCGTGGATCGCGGCACGCGCGAGACCGACGACGTCACCACGATGGAGATGGACGCGATCTTCACGCCTTCCCGGACGCTCGACGATGTTGATGATGGTTGTGTCGACGGCGCCCACCGAGGCCGGCACCAGATCGAAGTTGCGGTTCGTGACACGAACTCATCGAGGCTCCCTGGCGAGCTCGTTTCGGTACACGACGCCGCCCTTCATCACGAGCTTGATGCCGCGCAGGGCCGTGATGTCTTTCGACGGGTCGGCATCGGTGATGATGAGGTCGGCCAGCTTGCCCTGCTGTACGCTGCCGGCCCGATCCTCGATGCCGAGCATGGTGGCCGTCTCGATGGTCGCCGAGCGCAGCGCCTGCAGCGGCGTCATGCCAGCCTCGACATAGTACTGCGCCTCGCGGATCGTCGCGGTGGTCTTGTCGTTCGGCTCGTACGGGAACTGGTCGGTCCCGAGCGCGATCCTGACCTTGTGCTTGATGGCGCTTCGCAGCATCGTGAAGTGTGACTCGCCGACCGACGCCACACGGTCCAGATACCAGTCTGGGGAACCGATCTTCTTGAAGAACTCCATGACGGTGCGCTGCGCCACGACGATCGTCGGCACCAGCCACACGCCTTTATCGGCCATCCGCGTGAGGACTTCGTCGGTGAGGAAGTAGCCGTGCTCGACGCAATCCAGGCCCGCTTCGATGGCCTCCAACGTGGCGCCCGGAGACCCCGAGTGCGCTGTCACCTTCATGCCGTGGCGGTGTGCCATGTCGGTCACCGCCGCCACCTCCTCCCTGGTCATGTGCGAGGCCGCGATGTCGCCGTGAGTGTCGGCGATGCCGCCCGAGATCGCGATCTTGATCCACTCGGCGCCGTCGAAGGCACGGCGACGCACGGCGCGCCGCAACGCCTCGGGGCTATCGAGCCCTTCCTCGCCGATGCCCCATCCGTGCCCGCCCGTGACGTTCAGCGTCTCCCCGGCCGTGAAGATGCGGGGGCCGACCACCTCGCCGCGGGCGATCGCACGACGGAGCGCGTAATCCGCGCCTCTCGACTCGCCCGTGGATCGCGTCGTCGTGACGCCGCTCATGAGCGACATGCGCGCATTCGCCGCCATGCGCAGCGCCAGAGCCGCCTCGGATTCGCCCGCCAGCTCGGCGCCTTGGCGTCCGGGCAGCACCAGCCCGTAGTGCGTGTGCATGTTCATCAAGCCGGGCACGATCCAGCGGCCGTTGGCCCGAATCACTTCAGCGCCTTGTGGAATCGCCGTGGACGCGGCCGGACCGATGGTGACAATGCGGTCGCCCGCGATGATGACGGCAGCATTGGTCACGGCCGGTCCGCCGTCAAGATTGACCACAGATGCCCCGACGATGACGATTGTCGGAGGGTCTGCCGCCTGCGCCGACGCTGCAGCCGGTAGCGCGAAGAGCGCGGAGGATAGCACCAGGGTCAACAGGCGGGGGCCCAACCCGAAGCGAGAGGCCACGGCCGGGTGCGCGTCCGCATGACCATCCACGTGCCCGGGTCCCGCAGTACGGATGGCGTAACACAGCCAAGGGCGGCGAGCGCCAGAGACGTCAAGAGGGGCTCCGTTGACCAGTTGAACGTGCACGTGCTCCCTCCGGCTAGAAGTCGACGCCAACGCGCTCAGAACCGCACCTTGATGCCAAACCGCACGACGCGCGGTGGCACGAACTCCGTCACGCGATTGAAGGCAGCGCCCGAGAGCGAGTTCACCCGTGTGACCGTGTTGGTGTTGGTGGCGTTGAAGATGTCGAGTGCGAGCGAGGTGTTCGGACGCACCATCGGCAGGTCGTAGTTCAGGCGCACGTCCACCACGTGCACGTTGTCGTAGCTGTCGACGTTTCGCTCTCCCGCGTGAATCACGACGTTGCCCTGATTCAGGTTGCGGCCCAGGGCGCTCACCGCGTTCACCGTGCGCGTGAAAGGAGCGCCTGCGAGGAACTGATAGAAGCCGCTTACGGACAAGCGGAACGGGAATTGGTAGCTGCCCATCAGCTTGCCGACAACCGGGATCGACGTGTCGATCCTCGTGCCATTGATTTTGTCCACGTCTTGCGGGGTTGGCAAGCCGGCGGGGAGCACTGGGGGAGTGATGACGTTCACGGCCAGCAGCGTCTCGGGGCTCGCGCCGAGATCTTCCCGTTGAACGCCGAACGTCGTCGAGCCCACCAGCTGCCAGCGACCAGTGAGGCGCCGCTGCAGTGTCAGCTCCACGCCGCGATACTCCTGCGAGAAGTTCGGGCGGGTCGCGATGAAGTTTGGCGACAACGCCCGCTTGGCGGCGCTGATGCGCCAGTCGAAGTCGTTGTCGTTTCTCGCGATCACGGTCGCGCTCAGCGACACGTTGGGCATCAGCTCGTGCACGATACTCGCCGTGATCTCGTCCGTGTAGGTGGGTTCGAGACCCGGATCGATGCTGATCGGCCGCGTGGCCGGGTCGTCGAGCGCGCGCAGCTCGCCCAGCTCGTTCGTCGTGAACTGCCGATCGCCGTTGACATCGTTCCAGGTGTAGCGGAACGAGCGCGTGCCCGCCAGGCTGGCCTGCGCGGTCTTGGTCGTGAAGATCTGCCAGTAGTAACGGGCGTAGTTGGCCTTGACGAGCGTCTTGGCCGAGCCGGTGACGTCGTAAATGACGCCCAGGCGTGGCGAGGCGTTGGTCCAGGTAATGAGGTCGTCGGTCTTGGCCTGCACGATGCGATCGGCGAAGAACCGGCTGGCCGGCGCCGTCTCCTCGGGCAGGTAGCTTGACTGATGGTCCAGCCGCACGCCCAGGTTGAACGTGAAGCGGTTCCTCACCCAGCCGTCCTGGACGAACGCCGCGAACTGCTTGGCCACCGAGTTCTGCCGGCCGGGCGCGTAGAGCAGCACTTCGAGGGGCGCGCTCTGGAAAAAGTTGAGCTGATGGTCGCCAGGATACGTGGTCTCGACTGGCGCCTCGAACCGGCTGAGGTCGAGGCCCGCCTTCAGATCGTGCCTCCCACCGAAGCCGTCTGCCGTGTAGTTGGCGGTGACTCCTGCCGACTGTCCTTGTCGGAACGAGCGCAGCAGCGACGGCGGCGCGCCCGAGTATGCGTTCGTGGACGTCTCGAATTGTGGCGGTGTGTCGGGGCCCGCGCCGTCCACCGGCGTCGTGCGGAACGCGCCTTTCAAGTAGTAGCCCTTGACGCTCACGAGCAGGCGCGGCGTCACCACCCAATCGTCCCTCAATGAGAAGACTCGCGAGATGGGGTCGTTCTGCTGATCGACGGTGGTCTCGAGGGGACGAAGCGCGCTCAACCCGGAATTGAAGCGCTTTTTCTGTTGCATGTTGAAGAACAGCGACGCGTTGTGCGCCGCGGTCGCCTGCCAGCTCACCTTGCCTGTGGGATACCACAACAGCGTGCGATCGATCGGGAACGAGCCGTCGGCGTTCCTGGTGCCCGTGACCAACCGCTCGATCTCTTGATAGCGATACGCGCCCCAGAACCACAGACGATCGGTCAGAATGGGTCCGCCTATGTCGACGCCGCCGTCGAAGTACGACTTGAGGTTGCTCGCGCGATCCACGCCGCGGCCGCGCAGGTCGTCGTCGACGTTGTCCGACTGGATGCGATCGTCGCCGTAGTAGAGGCTGCCACTGCCGCGGAAGAGATTCGTGCCGGAGCGCGGCACCATGTTCAAGATGATCCCCGGTGTTTGCACGTCGGCGCCGTGCGAGTTCATCTCGATCTGCATCTCGTCGAAGCTGTCGATGTCGTAGTAGAACTGCGAGCCGCCCGTGCCGCTGTTGTCGGTCACGTTCGCGCCGGCGAGGATGAAGGTGTTCTGCCGCGGATCCGTGCCGTGGGCGCGAAACTGCACCTGGTTGCCGGTGTTGGTGCCGCCCACGTTGAGGGCGGAGGTCGTCATGCCCGGCGCCTGGCTCACCATGGCCCAGACGTCGCGCGCGTTGGGAATGGTGTTCATCAGCTCCTTGGTATAGGTAAAGCTCACGTTGGTGGCCGCCGAGTCGATGATCGGCGATGCGCCCGACACGGTGACGGTCTCCTGCAGCGCGGCGACGCCAAGCTGCGCGTCGAGCGAGAACGTCACCCCCGTCTGGACGCGGATGTTCTCGTAGACCTTGGTCTGGAAACCGGTGAGCTCGAACGTCACGGTGTAGAGACCGATCGGAAGCAACGGCACGCGGTAGGCCCCCAGCTCGGACGTCGTCGTCGAGCGTGAGCCACCGAGAAGCGTCGGACCGGTCACCGTCACGGTCACACCGGGCAACGCCGCGCCCGAGCCGTCCACGGCCCGACCCTGCAGCACGCCCGTCTGTTCCTGTGCCCACGCTGCGCCCGCTGTGGCAAGCACCACCGCAACGGCCACGATCATCCTGCCCATCGGCTGTCCTCCCCGTAGGCGGCGCCCCCGGTCTCGGAGAACCGCCTGTGCGCGAGCCGCGACCTCTGAAGGAAAGCGAACATGATAGTCCAACCTCGACCTCGCCGGTTCGAGAAGCGCGGCCGCATGGTAGGCTGGCAGCCCGGAAATCCAGATGCTTGCGACGTCTTGTCTCCGCTCGACGACTTGCGCTGTCGGCCTGTTCGCGGCGATCTCGGTCGCCGCCCAGCCGGGACCCGACTCACGTGATGCGCGGTTGCTCGTCATCCGCGGGGCAACGGTGATAGACGGGACGGGCGCGGCGCCACGACCCAATGTCGATCTGCTCATCGCCGAAGGCCGCATCTCCGCCATCGCTCCGCGGCTGACCGCGCCGCCCGGCACGACCGAGATTGACGCGCGAGGTGCCTGGGCGGTGCCCGGGCTCATCGACACTCACGTGCACCTCGACACGCCGATGGTCTTTCAAGCGTCGGACGAGGAGCGGACCAAGATCCTCGACCACAATCCGCGGGCGTTCCTCTATAACGGCGTCACGACGGTCTTGAACGTCTCCTCGGCCCCCGAGTGGATCTTCGACCTCAGGGCAAAACAGCGCGACGGGCGTGTGGTGGCCCCGCGCATCTTCGCGACGGGCCGATCGATCACCCCGGAGGGCGGCTGGGGGAGCCGTCACGGCGGTGCGTTGACCGACGAAGCGAGCACGCGAGCAGCCGTCAGGCGCTACCTGGACATGGGCGCTGACGCCATCAAAGTCATTGTCGAAGACGGCCTGGGTGGCTCGGGCACGTACAAGGAGATCGCGGGCGACATGCTTCGCGCGGCGGCCGAAGAGGCCGCTTCGCGGAACGTGCCCGTAGTCGTGCACGCGATCAATCTGCACGAGTACAAGCGGGCACTGTCGATTCGGCCGCGAGCAATCATTCACGGCCTCGAAGATCCGATTCCGCGCGGCGACCCGCTCGTCGCCGAGCTGAAGGCGGCCAACGTCTTCGTCGCGCCCACACTGAGCCTCTGGGAGGCGTTCAACAGCCACGAACGACATCCGGAGCGCTTCGACGATCCGGTGTTGCACGGAAGTGTCCCGCCATTCCTGTTGGCGTCGATGCGTCGACCAGAATACCGAGCCGTCGAGCGGAAGCGATTTCTCGAGGTCGCCCGCATGGACGCCTTTGCCTGGGCCGATACGCACATGAAGACCTTCAAGGACAACACGCTGGCCATGCACAAGGCGGGTGTGAAGATTGCGG
>JAIVJN010000187.1 GCA_020200025.1 Acidobacteriota bacterium
CGAGCTCCGAGGGCACGAAACCCGCGGCCGTCCTGATGGAGAGCATGAAGATTTCGCGGGTGGCATCGGGTAGCGGCAGCGACGAGTGGAGGCCAGGCACGAGCTCCATTTCTCCCCGCCAGCCATACGTCGTGACCACCACGTGATTAGGCCGGGGACCGGGGTGAAGGAGCAGGACAGTCGGCCGTTCGAGACTCGACGGACGTGCAAGCGTGAGCGTCGTCTGACGTCCTGGAATCGTCCAGAATCCTGACGGCTCGGGGAACGTGTGCTCGTCGTGAAAAAGCAGGGTGACGCTGACGTAGCGTGACGCTGCCAGGACGGGCGGTGTGTGGAGGCGAATGCCTCGATCGACGATGTCGAGCGGCGTGAGTGCCAGCGAGGCGATGGAGCGTTCGAGCTCGGGCGAGCCGCGAAACCCGATGAATCCGGCGTCGACGGGCAGTGCGAACTCCGTGTGCGCGACCTGTCCAGGCTCGGCGATCACAGACCACGTTTCCAGCGGCGGCCCATTTCTGCCGACCTGCAACGCGATCTCCTGCGTGCCACGAGCGGGCAGCGGGTTGCGCCCGCTCCACTGCACGTCCATGCGATAGCGACCGGCGGGCAGCGAAAAGCGTCCGTTATGCAGCACACGTACCGGTTGCACATCGCGCCGTGCACCAGGCTCGACGCCGAGCGTCAACATTGGAATGAGATCCTCGGACGATACCGTGCGCCACGGATCGTAGATGACCCCGTGGGGACGGGCAACGCGATCGAACGCGTCGAGCGCCCTCAGCCGCCCGCGAGCACGTAGGTCGAGCACCGGCTGTGGAGGGTCCGAAGGAAGCTGCGGCATGATCAGGACGACGACAATGACGGCCGCCCCAGTGATTCCGAGCGCAGCGAGCGCCGCTTCGCCGGCGGCGCGGGTGCGTACACGCCGCATCGCGGTGGCGGCGATGGCCGCTGCGGCAAGCCACACCAGGGAATGGACGATGGCAGTGCCGGCTTCGTGATGGATGAAGCTCGGCACAAGTGTCCACGCCTCCCAAAGCGGCGAGAGATATGCGAGGAGCGTCGAGCTCCCGTCGCGGCCGTTGACGATGAGCATGCCGTCCTGGGCGAAGACCAGCATGAGCGTGACGCCGATACTGAGCCAGAGCAGCAGATGCTGCGCCGCGCGCTGCGCCGATGCTCGCGGGGCCGAGCGAAACGCCACGGCGATGGGCGTTCCCAGCAACAGGAGCCCTGAGACGAGCGGTCGGCCAGGTGAGGCCGAGCCACCCCACCAGATCCTGAACGCACCAACGGTCATGAGGAGAGCCGTCACGATCAGCGTGATCTCGATGGCCGCGCGTCTCTCATCATGCCCGCCGCGCCACATCGCCGCTAAGCCTGTCGCTGCCAGGATGTAGACGGGTGCATAGGCGAGGAGACCGTACTCCTGGTCGAATAGTAGGCCTGGTACGCCGAACACCACGTTCTCGAGGTCGGTCTGCACCATCGCGCCATACGGCGCCTGCGGGAAGGGGCTCCCCCAATACGCATAAAAAAAACTGAACCACGCCGCCAACGAGAGCACATAGGGCAGAACGATCGCCCCAGTGGCCGCCAGACCGTTGGGTGAGACGGCAGGTGCGACAGTCAGTGGCCAGCGCAGCCACAAGCGTCCCATCGCCACCGCGACCAAGGCTGCCGACATCGGCGCGTATTTCGTGCTCAGCCACGGCAGCACGGCCGCTGCCAGCCCGACGATGAGCGCGCGCGATGCCCGAGACGTGTGGTCGAAGCTCGAAGCGATCGTGAAGCCGACGATGGTCGCGAGCGCGGCGACGATCTCGGGATACACGGTGAACGTGTTCAGCAGAAAGGGGGCAGACCCGACGATCGCCATCCACGCGAACGTCGCCGCTCCTCGACTCTTCGTCAGGCCCAGCGACCCTCTCGATACTCGGCGTTGCCGTGGTTGTTCTCGATGGCGAGATCGCCATCGCGCCATAGACTTTGCGCGATCACCAGGTAATGCGGCTCGTCGCCTGCGGGGAAGAGGACCGTGCTCGTCAATTGAGTAGCGGCGAGGCCAGCCGCCGCAATCGTTCCGGCGATAACGAGCGCCGTGGCGCGGTCGAGCGAGACGCGGTGCAGCCAGCGCGTGCGCCCTGCGCGCGCCTGCATCACGACCCACACCATCTGCCCGATCACGGCGAGCCACACCAGCGCTCGGCCTGGGCCTGCGAGCATCTGGATCACAGGAAGTCGATCAGGCAGCCACGGCCAGTAGGGCAGCGTCAACGTGACGAGCGCAAGGCTTGGCAACATGACAGTGCCAATCGAAGGCCGCCGGCCGTCCTCGCCGCGCGGCGAGCGGCGGCCGACACGAGACAGCCACCACACCGCCAGGACTGCGACGAGGACAAATCCGGCCCAGGCCGGCCATGCGGGTAGAAACGCGACCCGGGTCGAGCGTTCGTCGACCACGATGCGATCGAGCACCGCGCGCGAGAGATAGAGAGCCGTGCCGATCGCGAGGCACCCGAGTCCCGCGGTCACGACGGAGGGAACACGCACGGTGAGATGGTAGCAGGGGGGCCCGGCGCGGGGCCGCTGCTGAATTGATTGTTGTGCCCGCGGCGTGCTATTGTTCGCGTCTCATGGAGAGCTGCACGCGCGCAACCGCACCTGTGGGAACGCGCCACTCGTGCGTGTGCGAAGCCGCCCTCGTCCTTCGACTTGTCGGCCTAGTTGGCATCCGGGCCATTAGGCCCGGAGCCACGAGCGGATGATGTAGCGCCTCCACCGAACCCGTCCAGACCAGCAAAAGGGGCCATCATCCGCAGGGGTGATGGCCCTTCTGCTTGTTCAACCGATAGAAGCCGATAGAGAAGACAAGGACCAACGATCATGGAGCCCAGTTCCTGGCGACCCTCGTCGACGCCAGACCCACGCGCCCAAGGCGACGGCACTCCCGAGCCGGTGTACACCGTTGAGGCGACCGAAGCCGCCATCCACGTGCGAGTTGCCGTCCGGTGCGCCCCCACGCAGGCGACGGCCGACGAGCTCGAAACCGTGGAAGTGGGTTACGGTCACGGTGTCTAGCGGACGTATTGAATAAGTCGTATCTTCCGCCCGGCATCACCAGGGCGCCCAGCTCGACCACTCCGCATCTCACGTCAGCTTGCCGAGCGGCCCCAGAACTGAGGCTGGGATGTGTCGCGGCCGCAACGTGCGTGCGCCCGTCAGTTGCGATTTCGCGGCGACCGCTGAGGGCCCCGCTTGTTTTCACGCGCCGCGGAGTCTGGCTGGTGAGCGCCGGGCGGACGATTCCGCAGCCGGGTGGCAGCGCGAGGGCCGGCACCGCGGTGCGGCGCTAACAAGAATCCGAGACCGGCACCAACGGCGGCCGCACACGCGACGCACACCCAGACCCCGCCCGTCGACCAGCCGCCGGCTGATTGATGACCGTAAATCATCCCCTCCTCCGAAGCCCATCGTCGCCGAGCACGAGCCGCGTAACGCGCTCGGGCCTCCCACTGCTGGCTTACTTCTTCGTCACCACCGACACGGGCTCGCCAGTGCGCCCCATGACGGTCACTCCGACGTCGTTCTCGCGCCGTTCACAGCGCACGTCGAGCTTCGAGCCAGCGACCTGCAAACCCTCGATCCGTAGCTCGTCGAGCCAGGGCGGCAGCCGCGAGTTGGAGAACGACACGCGGCGCTCGCGCGCATTGACCTCGAGGCCGAGCGTGGACTCGAGCAGGGCAAACACGGCTGCTGAGGACCATGCTTGCGGCGCGCAGGCGACAGGATAGAGAGTGGGCGCTTCGCCGGCGCGACGGCCAAAACCACAGAATAGCTCCGGCATGCGATAGAGGTCGAAATGTTGTGACGCCGCAAACAGCCCCGAGAACACGGCTTGCACCGGCGCCCCGAATCCGTAGCGCGCGAAGCCTTGGGCGATGAGCGCGTTGTCATGCGGCCACACCGAGCCGTTGTGGTACGACATCGGGTTGTAGCCCACTTCGCCCTCGGCGATCGTTCGAATGCCCCAGTCGGAGAAGCTCGCCGGCGAGGTGAGCAGCTCGGCGACGCGGACCGCCCGGTCGCGTCGAGCGAGACCGGTGAGCAGCACGTGTCCGGCGTTCGAAGAGCGAACACGGCAGGGACGTTTGCGACCGTCGAGGGCGATGGCATAGGTGCCGAGATCGTTGCACCAGAAGGCTTTTTCGAATCGGGCATGCAGCTTCTCGGCATCGGCGCGCCACTGCCGTCCACGGCGCTTATCTTCCAACACGTCGGCCAGTTGAGCGGCGTGATGTTTTGCCGCGTACGCGTACGCTTGCACCTCCGCGAGCGCAATTGGCGGTTCGGCCGGCAACCCATCGGCGTGAAAGACGGCGTCGAACGAGTCCTTCCAGCCTTGGTTGACGAGCCCGCGATCGTTCATTCTGGCGTACTCGATGAAGCCGTCGCGATCTCGATCGCCGAACTCGTCCATCCAGCGCACGGCCGCCAGAAGATTGGGCCAAATCGTTCGGAGCAAGGCCAGATCGTGCGTGCGATCGAAGTATCGGCCGGCCAGCACGACGAAGAGTGGCGTAGCATCGACGCTTCCGTAGTAGCGTCCGAACGGCACCTCGCCGAGGGCGGCCATCTCGCCCAGGCGCAGCTCGTGGAGAATCTTCCCCGGTTCTGCATCGCGATCGGGCTCGACGCTCGTGGCCTGTGTCGACGCCAAGAACGTCAACACGCCCCGCGCGATGTTCGGGTCGAACCAGAGCATCTCGAGCGCGGTGATGATGCCGTCGCGGCCGAACGGCGTGCTATACCAAGGAATGCCCGCGTACGGGTAGACGCCCGCTGGCGTCTCGGTCAGCATCATGTAGATGTCGGCGGTCGACCTCGCCAACCAGCGGTCGAACTGTGGGTTCGATGAGGTGACCTTCGTCTCTGTCGCCAGCCTCGCACGCTCGTGCTCGATCGACTCGAGCGCTTCGAGCGGGCGCGGAGCGATCTCATTTCGTTGGAGGCATGAGCGGCGATGTCCAACTCGAAGATCAAGGTGGTGCGCTCCACCTTGACTGCGGCCGGCTCGGTAGCGATGGTCGTGCGGCGCAGGCGTCCATCGAGCCCGCGGTAGCTGAGCATCACGCCCGCGTCAGAACGAGCCGGAGGCATCAGTTGTCCGCGAGCTTTTCGCGAAATGCCGCGAACCTCGAACACATCGGTGAAGTCTGCGTCGAAGAGAAGCGTCAGCTCGGTTCGCGCGTTGGTGAGGCCGAAGTTGGAGACACGAATCCTTTCGATGGCGATGTTCTCTCGAAGGAATCGCGCACGATGGATATGCAACTGACCGCGGGGGAGCTCGGTCTGTCCCTCGCGCGTGAGGTCTGGATTCGTCAGATCCACGGAGAGCACGATGTTGCTGGCGTCGACGCTCGAGCTCAAGAGTAGGGGATTGAGGCCACCCACCCGCAGCTCGAGCCACGACAGATACCGCGTGCCTTCGAAGTAGAGGCCGTGCTCTTGCGCGCCGAAGGGGCCGATGTCGCCGAAGCGATTGAACACGCCGAACATGTCGGCGTGCTTCAAGACTCGCGTTCGCTCATCGGCGCGCGCCTCGGTCGTGCGAATCTCGTATTCGGACGGTCTTGGCGCGGGATTCACGCGAACGCCTCGGCCCTGACGGCGCCCCGCCGCACGAGTGAGCTGTAGAGTGCCAGGTGCCGCTCGCCCATGTGCTCGACGGTGAAGCGCTCCTCGAAGGCGCGGCGAATGCCCGGGCGTGACAGCGCGCCCGCGCGATCCACGGCCTGAACGGCCTCGTCAACGCTGCGCACGATGAGCCCTGTGCGACCGTGCTCGACGATCTCAGGCACAGAGCCTTGAGGCCAGGCGATGATCGGTGTGCCGCACGCCATGGCTTCGATCACGACGATGCCAAATGGTTCGGGCCAATCGATGGGAAAGAGCAGCGCATGTGCGTCACCGAGCAAGGTTTGCTTCTCAGCGTCCCCGACCTCTCCGAGATAGACAATGTCGCGCCCATCGATCGAGGGCTTGATCGCCGTATCGTAGTACTCCTGGTCGACACGATCGACCTTTGCGGCGATGAGAAGACGGCGGCCCGAGCGGCGCGCGATCTCGATGGCGCGAGCCGGGCCCTTCTCCGGTGAAATGCGCCCGAGGAACACGAGGTAGTCGCCCCGTCCCGCGCCCGGCCGCAGGAGATCCGACGGCAACCCGTGTGGGATGGTCGCCTGCCAGTTGAGATTGGGAAAGGGCGCCCGCTGCGCGTCGGAGATCGAGATCACCGGCACATCCGCGTACTCGGTGAAGAGGCCGCGAAGATCCGCCACATCGAGACGGCCATGGAGGGTCGTCAGATGCGGCACCCCGAGCCGGCGTGCGATCGGATAGTGCAGATACCCGGTGTGAAAGTGGATGATGTCGAACGTCGGGGCCAGGCTGATGACCTGCTGCACTTGCAACACATGAGGCGCCAGGGGGTCGCGGGAGTCTGGATCGGTGCGAAGCGACCGACCGCAGGCGGCAACCAGCCTCGCGCTCGTGCGCGCATCACCGGCCGCAAAGAGCGTCACATCATGGCCCCGTCGCATGAGCTCGTCCGTGAGGTATGCCACGACTCGCTCGGTGCCCCCGTAGCTGACCGGTGGCACGCGTTCGAACAATGGAGAAATCTGAGCAATACGCATCTACACCTCTGATTCGAGACTGATGTCCTGTAGAGTTGCAAGGAGAGTGCCGGTGCGTCCCTCGCCAGGTCAACAGCAAAAGCCCCAACTGACCAGCAGGAACGGTCGCGCGCGGGTCAGATTCGCGCGCTCGGGCGCCATGATGCGAACGCTGCGACTTCTGCTCGTCACGGGTGCCGCGGCCCTGTTCGGGCCGGCCGAAGCACATCAATCAGGGGGCGCCTTCCACCATTTGCATCTCCTCGACCCGGCGGGGCGGCGAACGGTCGAGTTCTATCAACGTTTGTTCGAGCCGGCGCTCACCAGACGCTTTTCGACTGGCACCGACGAAGGCCTGCAGGCCGGGGCGATCGCCCTCGTCGTGTCGGCGCGATCGAGCGGCCGGCCACATCGCTCTGCCATTTGGCACTACGGCTGGGGCGAGGTCTCTCTCGCCGAATCGTATCTCGATCACAATCTGCGCGAAGTGGCCTGGCAGCCGCCGCTGCCGACCGATGCATTCCACGTACACGTCGAGAGCGTGAGTCCTAATTCGGCTGCGCTCTGGTATCGTGACCACTTCGGCGCACGGGTCGTGCTGGCGGCTCCCTTCGAGGACGATGCGACAACGCTCGACGATCGGCGTCCGCGTGCCATCGCGTGGATCGGCACGGTGGCGATGGTGTTCTATCGCTCCGAAGATCCGCTCGGGCCGACGCGCGGGCAGCGTGCCGACCACATTGCCGTGCAAGTGGACGATATGCCGGCGACGTTCGCGCGCTTGATATCCGCCGAGGCGGTGGAGATCGAGTCCCCGCGGGTGCGAGACGGCGTCAGGTCGGCGATGGTCGAGGGACCGGACCGGATGGCGATTGAGCTTGTGGAGAAGTGAGCGAGCAACCCGGGTATCCAGCAACCAGGTTGCTCTCATGCGTCGCGAGAGCAACCTGGTTGCTTCGAGTCGAGCTCGCCAAGTCCGCTTACTTCTCGGCGAGGGAATAGAGATGACGAGAGCCGCCCAAGTAAATCTCCTCGTCGACCAATGCAGGTGAGGCGTCGAACCCCTCGTCCAGTGTGTTCTCCGCGAGCACCTCGAAGCGTGGACCGTGCTTCAGCACCACCGTCGTGCCGTCGCGTCCCGGTATGTAGATGCGGCCGGCGGCGGCGACAGGCGACGCGAACACATTGGGCGCCTTCTCCAAGCGCTGCAGATTGTAGTACGGCGTTCCTGTTTTGGCATCGAACGCCGAAAGCAAGCCATTGTTGGTCTTGAGCAGGTACAGAATCCCTTGATAGAGAAGTGGTGACGGAACATACGGCGTGTCACGGTCAAGCGTCCAGACGATGGCGGAGGTCCCGCCGATGTCGCCCTTGGCATCGGCCAGGCGAACGGCCTTGAGGTTGTTGCCGCGAAAGCCACTCGTGACGAAGACCATGCCCTCGCCCGCGACCGGCGACGGGATCGCGTTCATCGTCGTGCCGGGCGCTTCCCAC
>JAIVJN010000422.1 GCA_020200025.1 Acidobacteriota bacterium
GCTCGTAGTAGCGGTGACACGCGTCGGTCGAGATGGTGAAGCCAGGCGGGACCGGCAGACCGGCATTGGTCATCTCGGCCAGTCCCGAGCCCTTGCCGCCGAGCGTGTCCTTCATCGTTCGGTTGCCGTCCGCCTTGCCGTTGCCGAAGAAGTAGACAAACTTCTTCGTGCCCTTCCCCGCCTGACCCGCCTGACCCGCCTGACCCGCCCTACCCGCCTTACGTGCCCTACCCGCCCTACCCGCCGTCTGCTTTGCCATCATTTCTCCTCAGGCACCATCTCTGACACGTCGGCCAAAGACAGAATCAATCCTTCGAGCCGTCTCATCAGGCGCAGCCGCGCCTCGCGCAGCGGTGCGGAGTCGGCCATCACCAGCACGTCGTCGAAAAACCTGGCGACCGTGGGCGCGAACTTCGCCGCCTCGGCGAACGCCTGTCGAAAGCCTTGGCCCGATTCCACCGAACGCTCGATCACGGGTCGTCTCGCGTCCAGCTCGTGCAGCAACGCCACTTCGGCCGGCTCGGTCAGGAGCTCCGCCAGCGACGGTCCGTGGCGCTCGGCCGAGTCGAACCGAACCGGGTCGAGATTCTTCGCGATGTTTCGCACGCGTTTGAACAACATCGCCAGTTGCTTGAATTCCGGCGAGTCGCTGAGCTCCGCCAGCGCCTCCAGCTTTCGACGCGAGGTGAGCGGTGCGGTCGCCCCATCATCGTGGGTGACGGCTCTGACGTTACGCACGTCGAAGCCGCGTTGGTCGAACAGATAACGGGTGCGGTCGACGAGAAAATCGAGGCCGCGTGAGTCCTGCCCCTGCTCGGACGGCTCAGCGACCGCGTCGTCCCCGAACGAGGCGCGCGCCCGGTCGAGGAGCTCTCCGATCGTCAGCCGTTTGTCGATGCCGGTCAGCTCTGGCAAGTCCGCCAGGATGCGGACGGTCCCCTGCGCCGCCCGGCGGAGACCATACGGATCGCGCGAGCCGGTTGGCCGTTCGCCGGCGGCAAACATCCCGACCAACGTGTCGACTTTGTCGGCAAGGGCCACGGCCGCCCAGGTCACCTGGGCTCCGCCGAGCTGTTCGCGGGTTGGAAGCGCGTTGGCTTCAACGCCGACCGGCAGATAGTGCAGGGCGATTGCCTTCCACACCGCCTCGGGGTGCCCGTCCTCGCGCGCGTAGATACCCCCGATTGTGCCTTGAAGCTCGGTGAGCTCGCGCACGATGTCGGTGGCCAGATCGGCTTTCGCCAGCCGCCCGGCAATCTCCGCGGCATCTCCCGCTTCCGGCCGTTCGAGCACGGTTTCAGCGATCCAGCGGGCAAGGCGCCCTACTCGCTCTGCCTTGTCCCTGTAGCTGCCGAGCTTTTTGTGAAAGAGCACGGTCTCGAGCCGATCGACGTAGGCCTCGAGGGGCTTCTTCCGATCGGCATCCCAGAAGAACCGTGCGTCGCGCAGCCGGGCCGTCAGCACGCGCTCGAGATTGCGCGTGATCAGTTCCGGCTTCTCGGGTTCCATATTGAGAACCGCGAGGAAGACCGGGAGGAGCTTCTGCTGATCGCCGAGCACGGGAAAGAAATGCTGATGGTGGATCATCGTCGTCGTCAGCACCTGCTCGGGGAGGGCGAGAAACTCCTCGCTGAAGGTGCCCGACACGACGGCCGGATACTCCACGAGATCGGGCACCTCTTGCAGCAGGCTCTGCCCGACGAGCGCCGTCGCCACGCGGCCGCCACGCCGGCGCGCCTCGACGTCGAGCTCGCGAGCGATGCGGTCGTGCCGCTCGCTGCGCTCGAGGACGACGAAGTTCTCGGCGAGGCGCTTGCGATAGTCGTCGAAGCCTTTGACTTTGATGGCACGGCCCGCGCGCCCGCTGGTCGTCAGAAAGCGGTGACCGAACGTCACCGCACCCGATCGCACCTCTTGCACGAGGGGTCCCTGAGCTGCTGGCGTTCGGAAGATCGTGAACGGGACGACGCGCCCGCCGTAGAGAAAGAGGATCCAACGAATCGGCCGGCCGAAGGGCAACTCGCCGTGCCCATCATGGAGGAGGGCGTCCCAGCGCATCAGCTTGGGGAAGGTGAGGTCGCGAAGCAGGCCCGACAAGACACTCGGCAGCACGTCAACCGCCGCCTTGCCACGAAGCTGACGTCGATACGCGAGGTACGTGCCCTTCGGCGTCTCGAGTCGCTCCAAGGCTTCGACGGACACGCCGTGCTTCTTGGCGAAACCGACCGCCGCGGCAGCCGGCTGACCGTCGCTGAAGGCCGCCGCCACCGGAGGACCCGTCAATACCTCGTCGGAATCTGTCTGGCGCTCGGCGATCTTCCCGATCCGCGCCGTGAGCCGGCGTGGCGTGCTGTAGCTCTCCACCGGCGCCGCCGGCGCGAGGCGCAGCTCCTTCAGTCGCGCCTCGAGGCGCGTGGCCACTTGGGTCGTGAGATCGTTGAGCCAGCTCGCGGGGATTTCTTCCGTGCCGATCTCGATCAGTAACTCTCGGTCCATGTCTCGATAACCGTGACCATCCGACGCGTGTCAGGCGCTGTCGCTCGACGCGGCAATCTCGCCGCAGTCGAGTCGAGGTGCGGCGAGTCGGGGGACGCGCGCCCGTTTTGCGCGGCTCATGCGTCTTCTTCCACGTGCTCGGCCGCCGCTTGCGCCTCGGCCTGGGCCGCGTACTCTCGGCAGATAGTGACGGCGAGCTGGCGCACGCGGAGGATGTATGTGGTCCGCTCGCTCACGCCCACACTGCCGCTCGAGTCCAGCAGGTTGAAGAGATGCGAGCATTTCAGGCCGTGTTCGAGCGCCGGCAACAGCAGACCGCCGGCGAGGAGTCGTTCGGCGAAGGCATAGGTCTTCTCGAACTGCTCCCGGTGATAGGTCGAGAACACCCCCGGTTCGATGCCCGTATCCCGGTTGAAGGCGTATTTCGACTGCTCGACCTCTTCCCGGTAGCGGACCTCTCGGTAGGTCACGCCGGGCGCCCATTCCACGTCGAACACGTTGTCGACCTTCTGCAGAAACATGACGATGCGCTCGACGCCGTAGGTGATCTCGGCGGCGGTGGGAGAGAGAGTCACACCGCCCACCTGCTGGAAATACGTGAACTGCGTGATCTCCTGACCATCGAGCATCACTTGCCACCCGATGCCCCAGGCGCCGAGTGTCGGCGATTCCCAATTGTCCTCTTCGAACCGGATGTCGTGCTGGCGCGGGTTGATGCCACACGCCTCGAGGCTGTCGAGATACGTCTGCTGCATCTCGTCTGGCGAAGGCTTGACGACGACCTGAAACTGCAAGTGCTTGAAGAGGCGATTGGGATTCTGTCCAAAGCGGCCGTCGTCGGGCCGTCGTGACGGCTGCGATGCGCGTGCTCGAGCTCGCTGAGCACGTGGGCCGAGGCCGACAGGCTGGCCACATCCGTCGGCGACACCCGGCGCGTGCCTTCCACGAACGCGCCGGCGCCGCGTGATAAATCAAGGTCGGCCGGATACACGCCCTGCAAGCGGAGCAGCCAGCACTCGAAATATCGCGCCAGCGGCTCGACCTCGGTGCCTTGCGCCAAGGCCTCGAGCACCGAGGCCCCGAGGCGAAACATGCGCTCGTCCGGGTCGGCGTCGGCCGCCCACGCGTCGATGAGCTCGGCGAAATAGTGGCTGTACCCGAGCGCTTCGGGATTGGGTGCCCGGAGGGGCGATTGTATGGGTTCGGCGTAATTCAAACTGACCAGCTCGCGCCGCTCCCACTCGAAATATGCCAGCCGCACTTCCGTCAAGGGCTCGAGCGCCCCGCTGAAGCGCGATCGCGGCCGCCGCGCGCCCTGCGCCACCCCGCGTTTCTTGCCGCGGTCGCGCGTCAAGAAGACGACGATTCGATCGGCTTCCCCGAGCTTATAGGTCCTCAGGACCAGCGCGTCAGCCGTATGGAGCGGCACATCGGACCTTCATTCTAATCCCGTAGCTCACTTGAGAGGGTGCGTAGGGCGGGCCTTCACGGCCCGCTCTTTGGCGCACCGTAAAGGTGCGCCCTACACGAGCGCCTTGAGACCGAGCGGCACCAACGTCCCGGCCGTGGCCGCCACGAACATGTTGCACACCATCGCCATGCCGAGGAGCAACCCGATCATCGGGTCGCCGCGCGTGGTCCAGGCAATGACTGCCGCCACGATGCCGAGAATGACGCCGTTGCCGAGACCGATGACGGATTCCTTCCACAGCGCTTTCCGGCTATTCGCCCACGACAGCTCGCCGAGCGCGATACCGCGCACCACGACCGTCAGCGTCTGCGTCGCCGCGTTGCCACCCATTCCCGCCACAATCGGCATGAAGACGGCGAGCGCCGTGACCTGGCTGATCGTGCCCTCGAACAGCGCGACGACCGAGGCCGCCAGGAACGCGGTGACGAGATTGACGCCCAACCATGGCAAGCGCTTCCGCAGTGCCTCGAAGGGTGGGGTGGCGACGCGCTCGTCGCCAGACACGCCCGCCAGCCGCAGGAGATCTTCGGTCGCTTCATCTTTGATGACGTCGATCACATCGTCGACCGTGATCACGCCGACGAGCTTGTTCTCCTCGTCCACCACCGGTACGGCGAGGAGGTTGTAGGAGGCGACCAGGCGTGCCACCTCCTCCTGGTCGGTGTCCACCCGCACGCTGATCACGTCGGGCGTCATGATGCGCTTCAACGGGGTCTCGGGCGCCACGAGTAGCAACCGGCGCAGCGATGTCACGCCGACCAGATGCCGGCGGTCGTCGCCGACGTAGAGATAGAAGACCATCTCCACGTCTCTGGCGCCTTGAAGCGCGGTAATCGCCTCGCCGACCGTCAAGTCTTCGCCCAGGGCAAAGACCCGCGGGTTCATGATGCGACCGGCCGTTTGTTCGCCGTATTCCAGCAGGGTCTCGACCTGACCCGACTCGCGACGGCGCATCAGTTCGAGCACTTCTCGAGAGAGCTCCTCGGGCAGGTAGTCGACGAGCGCCACGGCGTCGTCGGACGGAATCTCCTGCAGGAGCTTGGAGATCTCCTCCGCCGATCGGTTGGTCAAGAGCTGGGCACCGGGCTCGGGACCCATCTCGCTGACCGTCTCCATGGCCAGCCGTGGATTGCGCTCGATGAGGACGGCAAACACCGCCTGCCGCTCGCCGTCGTTGAGGGAGCCGAGGACCTGCGCGAGGTCGGCCGGGTGCTGCTTCTGCAGCAGGTTCAGGAGGTTGGCCGTGGCTCCGATGCGCAGCAGTCGCTTGACCGAGTCAAGAACGACGTCAATTCGGCGGGGTGAAGCCATCCAGACAGCCTCGCTCACTCACAGGAGCAAATCCGAGCGAATGTAGCACAGACGGGCGCTCGGCGGGCCGAAGGCTCGAAGACTTGCGAGGGTCCGAACAGGCTTTCAAGCCCTCTGGCCCCCAGACCTTCGAGTCTTTGTTCGTGGCAGACCGATCTCGTCGAGGATGCGCTCGTCTTCGCGCCAGCTGTCGCGCACCTTGACGTGCAGGTCGAGGAACACACGGGTGCCGAAGAAACGCTCGAGCTCGTGACGAGCGACGGTACCGATGGCCTTGATCATCGCGCCACCGCGCCCGAGCAGAATGGGCTTCTGCGACGCGCGCTCGACGAGAATCGTGCAGTAGAGGCGCAGCAAGCCCGGCGCGTCCGCCTCGTCGAACTTGTCCACGACGACCGCGGTGCTGAACGGCAGCTCGGCATGAGTCTGCTGCAACACC
>JAIVJN010000188.1 GCA_020200025.1 Acidobacteriota bacterium
GCGATGCGCAAACGCCGCGGCTCCGCTCTCGACGCCATGCGTGGTCGGGTTGGTGGATTTTCTTTCTTGACAAGCGTCGAGGCGAACACTATAAAACCTGTAGGTTAATTAACTGAATGGTTCAGTGTCTATGCCGGTCGATCGACTGAGCGCGACGTTTGCCGCCCTGGCGGACCCGACGCGACGGGCCATCCTGGCCCGTCTCCTGTCGGGCGAACGCTCGGTCACCGAGCTCGCCGAGCCCTTCGACATGAGCATGCCCGCCGTGTCCAAGCACCTCCGGGTCCTCGAGCGCGCGGGGCTGATCGCACGGAGACGGGATGCGCAGTGGCGCCGTTGCCAAATCGAAGCAGGTCCATTGAAGGACGTGGCCGCCTGGACCGAGCGCTATCGGCACATCTGGGAGGAGCGGCTCGATCGGTTGGACACGTACCTACAACACGTGAAAGCGAAGGAGGAGAAGCGTCATGGTCGTAGGAAGCGCGGCAAACAGCGACAGCTTTGAGGTCACGACACCATCGGACCAGGAAATCCGCCTGACGCGCCTGTTCGATGCACCGAGGCACCTCGTGTTCGAGGCGATGACGAGGCCCGAACACGTCAAGCGGTGGTGGGGTCGTCTGGGCGAAGGCTACTCGGTCCCCGTCTGCGAGATCGACCTTCGCCCCGGCGGCGCGTGGCGCTTCGTGAACCGTCACCCCCAGGGAGAGGCCGCCTTCTATGGCGAGTACCGCGAGATCACGCCGCCGAGCCGGCTCGTATTCACCGAGATCTTCGAGCAGTTTCCCGACAGTGTCTCCGTCGTGACGACGGAGCTCACGGAAGAAGGCGGCAAGACACGATTGACGGCGACGGTGCGCTATCCGTCGCTCGACGTGCGTGACATGGTCCTCGCGTCCGGAATGGCCGGCGGTGCGGGCATCAGCTACGACCGCCTCGAAGATCTGGTCGCGGAGCTGCAGCGGTCATGAAGCTTCCAGCAGAGGAATGAAATGTCCGGGCCGTCCTTTCCCGAATGGCTCGAGCCCATGGCGGCGACGCTCACGCAGGAGCGGTTCACCGGATCCGAGTGGATCTTCGAGCGCAAGCTCGACGGCATCCGCCTGCTCGCATTCAAGAACGGCCCGGAGATTCGCCTGCTGTCGCGCAACCGGTTACCGCAGAACCTTCCCGCGATCGCGGAAGCCATCGCCGGCCTGCCCGCGGCCGATGTGATCCTCGACGGCGAAGTCACCTGGGGTCTGCCAACGGTCAGCTACCACGTGTTCGACATCATGCGGCTCGATGGGCGCGATGTCACGTCGCTGCCGCTCGACGCGAGGCGCGCGCTGCTCGGTCAGTTGCCGCTGCGACCGCCCTTCCAGCGCGTGCCGCCTCTCGATGATCCATCGCCGTGGGAGCGCGCATGCCGCGAGGGGTGGGAGGGCGTTGTTGCAAAGCGGCGCGACTCGAGGTATGAGCACAGGCGCTCACCGCACTGGTTGAAGATGAAGTGCGAGACCTCGCAGGACCTCGTCGTCGGCGGGTTCACCGATCCGCAGGGCACACGCGTCGGTCTGGGCGCACTGCTCGTCGGCTACTTCGAGCGCGAGGATTTCGTCTTCGCCGGAAAGATCGGCACCGGGTTCGACACGAAGCTGCTGCTGAATCTGCGCGGCCGGCTGGATCGTCTCGAGATCCCAACGTCGCCGTTCACCAGAGCCGCGGGGCTGCCGCGTCTGCGCGCCCATTGGGTACGCCCCCAGATCGTCGTGCAGGTCGCCTTCATCGAGTGGACGGTGCACCGCAAGCTGCGCCATCCGCGACTGCTCGGCGTCCGCGATGACAAGGCCGCGGGCGACGTGGCAAAGGACATGCGGTGATCACGCATCCCGAGAAGGTGCTGTTTCCTGACGACGGGATCACGAAGGGCGAGCTCGCCAGCTATTACGAGTCGGTCGCGTCGCTCATCGTGCCGCACATCCGCTCGCGCCCATTGACGATGGAGCGGTATCCGGCCGGCATTGGCAAGAAGGGATTCTGGCAGAAGGACGTGTCGAAGGGGTTCCCCGAGTGGCTCGAGCGAGTCGAGGTCCCGAAGAAGAACGGCACCGTGCATCACCCGCTCGTCACCAATACCCGAACTCTGCTCTGGGTCACGAACCAGAACACAATAACGCCGCACGTCTGGGTGTCGCGCGCGCCGACGCTGCATTACCCCGACGTCTGTGTCTTCGATCTGGACCCGCCGGACGACGAGCAGCCGGACGTGCTGCGCGCGGCCGCGCTCGCGCTGCGAGACCTCTTGAAGGAGCTCGGTCTTCGAAGCTGGGTGAAGACATCGGGTTCGAAGGGCTTCCACATCGTCCTCTCACTCGACGGAAAATCCAGGACGGACGACGTGGCGCGGTTCGCGCACACTGTGGGCGCAATGCTCGTCAAACGCGACCCGCAACACCTCACGCAGAAGCTCAGCAAAGCCGATCGGCGCGGGCGCATCCTCGTCGACACCGGCCGCAACGGGTACGGGGCGACGTTCGCCGCCGCCTACGCCGTGCGCGCGAAGCGCGGCGCGCCCGTGTCCGCACCGTGCACCTGGGCGGAGATCGAAGGGGGCACTGTGGGCCCGCAAACGTTCACGCTGCGAATGATGGCAGATCGCATCGCGACGGTCGGTGATCTGTGGTCCGATATCCGCAGGCGCCGGCGAGCGCTCAGAGCTGCGATCGAGAAATTGTCGCAACTCTAGAGATACGCTGTCTCCTACCCACGTCGCACTGTCCAACGGCCCCCGCACGAGGTTCAGAAATGGCCAGCACGTTCACGGTGCTGCTCCCGATTCGTGCGATGTGCAATGCGCCGCAAGAAGTCAAAACCGCGACATCCCACCCGTCCCATTGACCGGCTATGGTCGACAACCCGTTTGAACTCTAGCTGAAGATCAGAAAGTGCTGCCGCGGCAGGAAATCGTGCGTGGCATCGAGCCGGTAGCCAGCCTGCTTCATCTCACTCTCGATCTGTTCGGCAGTGAAGCGAAACTCGACCGGCGGGCCCTCCGGTGAATCTTTGCGGAAGTCGACGATGGCGACGCGCCCGGAGGGTGTCAGCGATTGCTTCAGATTGCGGAAGTACGCCACCCGGTCGGCCACATGGTGATACGTGTCGACGATCAGCACCACGTCGACGGGCTTGGGGAGATTCGGACTGGCCGTTCCCGCAAGCACGGGGACCACGTTCGTCAGCTGCTCTGACGCCGCCCGCTTCTTCAGGTGGTCCACCATGGCGGGCTCGATGTCGGCCGCAAAGACGGTCAGGCCCGGCGACACCTTCGCCCCGGGTCGTCGAAGCGGTGTTGCATGTGATCCGGCTTCGCGCCGGGTTGGTGTTGCTGGGCGAACACCTGAACGGCCAGCGCGACGGCGCTCGACAGCGCCGCGGCAACGGCGATCTTGTTCGTACGCATGGTGGTCTCCAATCGTGGCGTGCCTTGATGACGCAGCTTACGACGTGGCGAGGGGGACGCGCACACCGATTCGCTCCCAACGGCCCGGCTGAGGCCAGCCGCTTGACGGGACCTCGTTGCATGTTGTGTTGACTCGTTGTGTTGTTGACAACCTTACATCTCTCATGTAAAAGCTCTGGAACGTCGGCACCTTATTTTACCGTCATGTGGTAGAGTCGCGCCCCCCGTGTCCTCAGGCTGCCGCGCCGGAGATGCCGTGCCCGCACAGGAGTTGCCGCATGCACCTGACGAAGGACGATCGCGAGCTGGGAATGGGCGTCCCCATTCCGCGCCGGGACTTCCTCAACGGCGTGGCCATCGGCATTGCTGGCGCGTACGCCGGGGCTCGGTCGGGCGGGCTGGACGCGCAGTCTGCCGCGCTTGCTCCTGACGCGGCGAACCATCCGCCGTCTCGGACGGGACTTCGCGGCGAATACCCTGCGGCGGTCGATGGTCTGGAAGCACTCGAGCGCGGGACATATGCGACCGAGCCGCGGGTCGAGGTCGATACCCGCGAGCACTACGATGTCGTGATCGTTGGCGCGGGCATCTCCGGTCTGTCAGCCGCCTACTTCTGGCGCCAGGCGCTCGGTTCCGATCAGAGAGTTCTGATTCTGGATAACCACGACGATTTCGGCGGCCACGCGAAGCGCAACGAGCTGACTTACCAAGGCCGCACGTTCATCGGGTATGGCGGCACGATGAGCATCTCGACGCCCTACAACATCTTCAACACGAATGCCGAGCAGGAGATCGCCACCGCGTCGGGAGCCTCGTACCTGAGACCGGTGGCCATTACGCCGCCGCGGATCGCACGACTCGGCATCAAGTTCGTGTGGTGAGATGACGGCGCCCACATCCACGTTCGCAGCGAGCGCTGAGGCAGCGGACGGCGGCTTCCGGCGGTCGCTCGGTCTCTTCGACTCGATCATGGTCGTGGTGGGGGCCATGATCGGATCGGGCATTTTTCTGGTCTCCGCCGAGATGTCGCGGCTGCTCGGATCGGCGGGCTCTACGGGTGGACCCTCTTCACCGTCATCCAGACCGGCACGATTGCGGCGGTGTCGGTGGGCTTTGCTCGCTACGCGGGCGTCGTGCTTCCGGCGATCTCCGAGACCCGCTACATCATTCCGCCGCTCCATGTGTCCGCCACATACGCCGTGTCATTGTCGGTGACGCAACTGGTCGCCATTGCCGTGATCCTATGTCTCACGTGGATGAACACGCGCGGCATCGAATACGGACGGATCGTGCAGAACGTGTTCACCACGGCTAAAACCGCCGCCGTGATTGGGCTGGTGGCGATCGGTCTCGTGTGGGGCACCAATGCCGGCGCCGTACAAGCGAACTTCGGGAATCTCTGGACGCCGACCCCCACGGCGCCGGTCTCGCCCGGGCTCGACGCGACCTCGACGATCGGCTTGTTCCTCTCGCTGGCGATCGCGCAGGTCGGATCGCTCTTCGCGTCCGATGCCTGGAACAACATCACGTTCACGGCCGGGGAGGTGAAGAATCCGCGCCGCGACGTTCCGCTCTCGCTGGCGATTGGCACCGCGATCGTCATGGCCCTGTATCTCGCGGCCAACCTCGCATATTTCGTCACCTTGCCGATCGGCGCCGTGCAATCTGCGGCGTCGGACCGCGTGGCGGCCGCGACGCTCGAGGCCGTGCTGCCGGGCGTCGGCGGCGTCCTCATGGCGGTTGGCATCATGATCTCGACCTTCGGCTGCGCCAATGCGCTGGTGCTGACAGGGGCGCGCGCGTATTACGCCATGGCGCGCGATGGCCTCTTTTTCCGCTCGGCGGGTCGGCTGAACACGGTTCGTGTACCGGGCTGGGGATTGGCGGTCCAGGGGCTGTGGGCGGCGCTCCTCGTCTTGCCGCGAACCTTCGATGCCACGACCGGCGCGTACGGCAACTTGTACAGCAGCCTGCTCGACTACGTCGTGTCGGCGGCGCTCGTGTTCTATATCCTCACGATTGGCGCCGTGTTCCGCTTGCGCGTCACTGAGCCCGATACGCCCCGCCCGTATCGTGCGTTCGGATACCCGGTCGTGCCCGCGTTGTATATCGTGGCGGCGACCGGCATTCTCGTGGTGCTCGCGTTCTATCGGGCCGCAACCACCTGGCCCGGCTTCGCCATCGTGCTGCTGGGAATTCCGGTGTACGGCCTGCTGCGCCGGCACTCGGTGGACCGCCAGCGAGCCGTGCTCCAGGAGTCAGCGCCGTCGGCTCGTTGAGGGCCGAGCGCCGAGGGCGCCGCGAGCGAGATCGAGAGTGATGAGGAGAGTGTATGAACGTCAACGACCGCAATCTCGGCATGAACCAGGACATCTCGCGGCGCGATTTCATGAACGGCGTGGCCATGGCTGCGGGCACCCTCGTCGTTCCGAAGTGGGCGGCGGCGTTCGAGCAGGACTATGCGCCTGAGCGGGCCGCCGACTACTATCCGCCGACGCTGACCGGCATGCGCGGCGACCACGTGGGATCGTTCGAGGCGGCGCACGCGCTCCGCGATCGCAAGAGCATCGATGTGTCGGCCGCCAGCCATACCGGCGAAACCTACGATCTGGTCGTCGTTGGTGGCCAGCAGGAACGCCGTGCTCTATCAATCGTTGCTCCTTCGCGGCGCGCACTTCTTCGACAAGGACACGTGGGGCGAAGACCGCCTAGTGGTGAGTGAGGCCGCCCCGGCGCCGTCCGGGAGCGGTCAGCGGGGCAGAAACGGGCGGTACAGCGCCGGGTATGTCGGCAGGATGCCGATCTCGGCCCAGGCGCAGAAGGATCTGCTGCGGCTGGTCGATGCGAATCAACCGGACTATATGCCCGGCCTGACATCCACGGAAAAGAAGGAGCGATTGGCGCGCATCAGTTACGAGAGCTTCCTGCTGAATGTTGCAAAAGTGGACAAGGAGGTGCTCTGGTTCTTCATGACGACTGGTCGCGGCAACTTCTGTGTGGGTGCAGACGCGACGCCGGCGCTCTTTGCCTGGGATATGGGGGCACCTGGGTTCTCCGGGCTGAATCTCGAACCAACGCCAGACGGCGTGCTCGCCGACTTACCCGGAGGACATCACGGCCGGCAAAAGGCAGCCGGGGGCGGCGGCTCGATTCACTTCCCCGACGGGAATGCCACGGTGGCTCGCTTGCTCGTCCGAACCTTGATCCCGGAGGCGGTGCCGGGGAAGACGCAAGAGGATCAGGCGACGGTGAAGGTCAACTACGGCTTGTTGGACCGGTCGGGGCAAGGAGTCCGCATTCGCCTGAACAGCACGGTGCTCAACGTCCGCCACGACGGGCCACTCACCTCCGCCAAGGAGGTGATCGTCACCTACAACCGTGGCGGGACGCTCTACGACGTGCGCGCTCGCGCCGCGGTGATGGCGTGCTGGAACATGTTCATCCCGTACTTGGTGCCGGATATTCCGGCCAAACAGAAAGAAGCGTTGGCTTACGGGGTCAAGGGACCGCTCGTCTACACGAGCGTGGCGCTGCGGAACTGGACAGCCTTCCAGAAGCTGGGCATCAGCAACGTCAGCTCTCCGACGATGTATCACGAGAGCGTGGGCTTGACCGAGGCGGCGAGCCTCGGCGACCTTCATCACGCGCAAACTCCCGACGAGCCGATCGCGTTGCATCTGACCCGCA
>JAIVJN010000189.1 GCA_020200025.1 Acidobacteriota bacterium
CTCCGCGGTCGCGAACCTCTTGCCCGCCGTGCGTGCCATGCGTATCGATCCGGCCCAGGCGCTACGGGCGGAGTAGCGACAGGCAACCAGGTTGCTCTCGACACTATCCAGAGCAACCTGATTGCCTCTACTGCTCTCACGACTTTCCAGGAGCAACCCGGTCGCCTCGCCGCCTTCGTGTTCTTCGTGTTGCTTTGGCGCTACAATTTGCTGGTTGGAGGACAGATGAACACGACCAGCGCTCGCACCGCATGGACCTTCGCCGGGCTCCTTGCCGTGCTCGTCTCCGTTTCCGTGGCCGGCCAGCAGGTGCAGATGTTGCCGAACGCCGATCGCCGGGCCGGCGAGGGCGACGGGCCTCACGATCGACTCGTCATCCGCGGCATCACCGTCATCGACGGCACGGGCGCGCCGCCCCGCGGTCCGATGGACATCGTCGTCGAGCAGGATCGGATCCGCGAGGTCGCCAGCGTCGGCTTCCCGAAAGTGCCGGTCGGCGATCGTCGGCCGGCGAAGGGCACGAAAGAGATTGATGGCACGGGCATGTTTCTGATGCCGGGATTTATCGATCTGCACGTGCACTGCGGCGGCGGTCAAGCGAACAACCCCGAGTACGTCTACAAGCTGTGGCTCGCGCACGGTGTGACGACCGTTCGCGGCGTCCCGTGTGGGTCGATGGACTGGGACCTCCAGCAGCGCGATCTCGCGGCGAAGAATCAGATCGTCGCACCCCGCATCTTTGCCTACCACCGCCCATTCAGCGGTGAGGGCTGGGATCGGAGCAAGCCGCAAACACCCGAGACGGCGCGCGAGTGGGTGCGATGGGCCGCCCAGAAAGGAATCGACGGTCTCAAGCTCGGCGCCTACGACCCGGAGATCATGGAAGCGCTGCTCGACGAGGCGAAGAAGGCGGGGCTGGGCTCGACGGCGCACCTCGATCAGATGGGCGTCGGCCGCATGACCGCACGCGACGCGGCGCGGCTCGGGTTGGGCGCGATGACGCATTACTACGGCTTGTTCGAGTCGCTCTACAAAGACCAGAGTATCCAGAGCTACCCGGTGACGCAGAACTACAACGACGAATATCACCGCTTCGGCCAGGTGGCGCGAAACTGGGACAAGATCTGGGAACGCGGCAGCGAGCCGTGGAACGATCTGATCAAGGAGTGGGTCGATCGCAAGTTCGTCATCGATCCGACGATGACGATCTACTCTGCCGGACGCGACGTGATGCGGATGCGGAATGCGGACTGGCACGACAAGTACACGATCCCGTCGCTCTGGGAGTTCTTCCAGCCCAACCGCATCGCGCACGGCGCCTATTGGTTCGATTGGACCACGGAAGATGAAGTCGCGTGGAAGAAGTTCTACCAGGTGTGGATGACGTTTCTCAACGACTACAAGAACGCCGGCGGCCGCGTGACGACGGGATCCGATTCGGGGTTCATCTATCAGACCTATGGCTTTGGCTACACGCTCGAGCTCGAGATGCTGCAGGAGGCTGGCTTCCACCCGCTCGAGGTCGTTCGCTCGGCGACCCTCTTCGGGGCGCAGGCGCTGCACGAGCCCAAGGGAAAGCCCATCGAGTTCGGGATCATTCGGCCTGGTCTCAAGGCCGACTTCGTGATCACGAAGGAGAACCCGCTGCAGAACTTCAAGACGCTCTATGTCACCGGCGCCGTTCGCCTGAACGACCAGGCCAACAAGGCCGAGCGCGTCGGCGGCATCGACTTCGTCGTCAAAGACGGGATTGTCTACGACGCCAAGAAGCTGGCGGCAGACGTTGCGAGCTTGGTGGAGAAAGCGAAAACCCAGCGCCGGACGACGACCAGCGCGCAGCAGCAGCAGTAGAACGAGCCAGCGACCTCGGAGTGCAGAGGCAACCGGGTTGCTCTCGGAAATCCTGAGAGCAACCCGGTTGCTTTGTCTGTAACGAAAGTTCCTGAACCATCACCGTGGGCGAATCTCATCCCTACCTGACCGGCGTGTACAACATCACGCCGACGCCGTTTCATCCGGACGGGCGCCTCGACGAAGCCAGCCTGCGCCGGCTGACCCGCTTCACGCGCGACAAGGGCGTCGACGGCATGACCATTCTTGGTGTGTTGGGCGAAGCGGACAAGCTGACGGAGTCGGAACGCGATCGCGTCATTGCCCTCACCGTGGAGGAAGCCGGTCCTGACTTTCCCGTGTGCGTCGGCACGACCCATGCGGGAACCGACGGGTGCGTCGCCTTCAGCCAGCGGGCGCAAGAGCTCGGTGGGCGCGCGGTCATGGTGGCGCCGCCCAAGCTGGCCCGCACGAACGACCTCGCGCTGACACGGCACTATCTGACGGTTGCCGGCGCTGTCGATGTGCCCGTGGTCGTGCAAGACTTCCCGCCGGCCGCCGGCGGCGTCACGATGAGCGTCGAGCTCATCGGCTCGCTCGCCGCACAGTCGCCCAAGTGCCGTTTCCTCAAGCTCGAAGATGAGCCGTCGCCGATGAAGGTGAGTCAGGTGCTCGCCGTCAATCCCGATGTGCAGATTTTCGGCGGCCTCGGTGGCGTGATGTTCCTCGAAGAGCTGCGGCACGGCGCGATTGGCACGATGACCGGGTTCGCCTTTCCGGAGATTCTCGTCGACATCCATCGACGCTTCGCCGCCGGCGACCTCGATGGCGCGGCCGACGTCTTCTACCGCTACATGCCGCTCATCCGGTTCGAAAATCAGGCGCGGATCAATCTCGCCTTGCGAAAGCACATTTACCACCGACGCGGCGCCATCGCCTCAGCGCACGTTCGGGCGCCGCACACGCCGGTCGACGAGGGGACCTTGGCCGACCTTGCCGATCTGCTCGCCCGCTTGGGCCTCGAGGTGCCGGTGAGCGGCTGATCGTAATCACACGGGGTGACAATGTAGGAATATCCCCTTTTCGCGCGCTCGTGCCCGGACGCGCGGTAGCGACACACAGCATGCAGCTTGGATTGACCGGTAAACGTGCGCTCGTCATGGCGGCGAGCCGCGGCCTCGGCTTCGCCTCGGCCCTTCAGCTCGCCCGCGAGGGCTGCGATCTCACGATTTGCAGTCGCAACGAGGCGCGTATCACGGCCGCCGCTGAGCAGATCCAACGAGAGACGGGGCGGCGCGTCCACGCCGTGGCTGCCGACGTCAGCGGCACTGACGAAGCCGCGCGATTGGTCGCGGCCGCTGTCGAGACGCTCGGCGGGCTCGAGATCGTGGTGCACAACGCCGGCGGGCCGCCGGCGGGTGAGTTTCTCGCCATCAGCGAAGAGCAGTGGCACAAGGCCTTCGAGCAGAACATGAT
>JAIVJN010000267.1:0-12306 GCA_020200025.1 Acidobacteriota bacterium
GTATACGAGCAGCCGCGCCGCATCGAGCTCGGTCGCCATGCCCCCCAGCTATGCTCGCACGAGCTGCAAGTCGCCGAGCGGCTGGCCGAACTGGTGTCGACTGCGCGCATGCTGGACGGCCTCGCGCAGCGCCCGCCCCGCCATACCGCAGGCGGCGGCGCCCACACTGGGACGCACCCGATCGAGCGTTGTCATGGCCAGCTTGAAACCTCGATTCGGGTCTCCGAGTAAAGCCTCTGCAGGCACGCGGCAGGCTTCGAACACCAGTCGCCCAAGTGGATGGGGAGCGGCCATGGCCTGCGATCCGGCGAAGCGAAGACCCGCTGTTGCCGCTGGGACCAGAAACGCACTCATGCCGCGGCTGCCGCGACCGACCGACGTCACGGCAAACACCACGTAGAGGTCGGCGATGCCGGCGTTCGAGATCAGGTGCTTCTCACCGTCAATCACCCATTCTGTGCCCTCGCGGCGCGCCGTCGTTTGCATGGCCGCCACGTCGGATCCGGCCTCCGGCTCCGTGATCACGAACCCGCCCATCGCACGGCCGCTCGCGAGCTCGGGTATCCACTGGTCGCGCTGTCGCGCTGTGCCAGCCAAGAGGATTGGCGTCAGCGACAGCGCCTGGAGCGCCACGACCGCATCGGCAAGCGGGCTTGCGCCGGCGATGGCTTCTCGGATCACGCACAATGAGCGCAGATCCTGTCGCGTGATCGCTTCGTACCATCCGGCGGCCCCCAACGACGCCACCAGCGCCCGGGCTTCGCGGCGCGCCTGCTCATCATCGCCGTCCATCCGGCACCGAAGAGCTTCTTCCGTCCACACGGCGACCCGGGCTGCAAGATCGACATGATCCTGATCGAGGAACGCCGCGGCGGCATTCACAGAAACCTCGGCGCCCGCTTCTCTCGAAAGGCGCGGTAGGCCTCTTGAAAATCGGGATGGAGCATCAACGCGGCCTGGATCTGTGCCTCTGCTTCGAGGGCGCTGCCGAGATCCATGCTGGCTTCCCGATTCAGCGCGTTTTTGGTGAGCTCGAGCGCGAACAACGGACCACTCGCCAGCCGCGCCGCGAATGCATGTCCCTCCGGCAGTACCGTGTCATCCTCGACGACCCGGTTATAAAGGCCGATGCGGAACGCCTCCTGCGCATCGATGAAGTCCCCGGTCATGAGAAGCTCCGTGGCGCGCCCCAAGCCGACGATGCGCGGCAAGAGCCAGGCGGCGCCCATGTCAGCGCCCGACAGACCAACGCGCGTGAAGAGAAACGCGATCTTGGCCGAGCGGGCCGCGATGCGAACGTCGGCGGCGGCCGCGATGGCCGCCCCGGCACCCGAAACCGTTCCATTGAGCGCGGCGACCACCGGACGGCGGCACTGGCGGATGGCGGCGACAACGTCGCACGTCATGCGTGTGAACTCGAGCATGCGACGGTGATCGCGGCCGATGAGCGCGCCGATGATGTCGTGCACGTCGCCGCCGGAACAGAACGCCTTGCCGGCACCGGTAATCACAATCGCGCGGACGCCCTCTTCGCTGTCGAGCGCCACGAACGTTCGCCGCAGCTCGGCGTAGATCTCGAAGGTCAATGCGTTCAGACGATGAGGTCGATCGAGCGTGACCGTGGCGACACCGGTGGCAGGATCCTGTTCGTAGCGGAAGCTCGACGTCGCGATCACGCTGATGCTCCCGGTTCTCTGTCGGGAATGACGGCCGTCATCTCAATCTCCACCGACGCGTCATGATCGACGAGCCGTGAGACTTCGACGAGCGCCATGGCCGGATACCAATGACCCATGTGGCGCTGCCACACTTCGCTCAGCTTTGGACGCGACGCCCGATACGCCTCCATGTCCGTCACGTAGGTCGTGATGCGGCCGATATGCTCGATGCCGCCGCCCGCGGCGGCGATCACGCTGAGCGCTTTGCCCAGCGCCTGGTCGAACTGCGAGACGAAGCCGCGTTCGGCGACGTGTCCGTTCGCATCGGCAGCGGTCTGCCCGGCGACGAAGAGCAGACGTCCTCCCGACGGTGCGAGAATGCCGTTCGACCAGCCACGCGGCTGCCCGAGCTCGCCGGGGTTGATGATCGTCATCGGCGCAGCTCCCCTCCGTCCACAATGATCGCTTCACCGTTGATGCCACTTGCCTCGTCGCCGCACAGGAAGGAGACGATCGCGGCCACTTCGTCGGGCGCAATCAAGCGCCGCTGCGGGTTCATGGCCAGTATGGCGGCAAGCGCATCGGACGGAGAGCGCCCGGTGCGCTCGACAATGCGATCGATGCTGTCGCGCGTCATCTCGGTGTCGAGATACCCTGGGCACACCGCGTTCACCGTGATGCCGGCATCAGCCACCTCGGCCGCTACTGAGCGGGTGAATCCCATCACCGCGTGCTTCGAGGCAGCATACGCGGAGATATATCGCTCGCCGCGGATCGCCGCGGTCGAGGCAATGTTGACAACCCGTCCCCATCGACGCTCGACCATTCCCGGCAGGAATGCGCGCGTGCAGAGAAACGTCCCGCGCACGTTGACCGCAAACAGGCGATCCCAGTCGTCCACGCTGGTCTTGGGCAGGGCAGACGCGAAGGCCATGCCGGCGTTGTTCACGAGCACGTCGACGCGGCCGAGGACTCGAGTTGCCCTCTGCATGAGCGCGTCGACACTGCCAGCGTCCGTGATGTCACACCTGACGGCGGATGCGCGTCGCCCGGCAGCCGTCAGCTCGCGCGCGACACGCTCGACCTGATCTTCACTACGAGCCGCCACGAGGACGGATGCGCCCGCGTGCGACAGCGCACGCGCGATCGCGGCCCCGGTGCCTCGCCCACCGCCCGTGATGATTGCGCTACGCCCTCGGAGGTCGGTCATCGCTCGAGTCGGATGGGCTCATGTTCCACTACGCTTCGCGTCGGCCGCCATGGCTTCGATGATGGCTTCCTCGAGGACGGCGCCGAGCACTTCGACCGTCCGCCGGCCTTCGGCGGCGGACGCGTGCGCAGGGGAGCCGAAGTATGCGTCCGGACCGCCGGCGGACGCAAACGTGTGCGCGCCGGCGCGCACGGCGTCGACGAGCGACCGGGGATTGGGCGATAACCTCGACATCACCTCGGTGCGCACGAGTGATGGGCGTTCCGCAAGCACAATCGATCCTTCATAAGCGCCAGCATGGCCGGCGCCGCTGCGGAACTCGTCGGTCAGCCGCTCCGCCCAGCGTCGCCGCGTCAGGTCAGGAAAGACGAGCACCGCGCTTTCGTCGCCCGACACATCATCGACCGCCGCTCTGAGCGCCGACACGTGCGCTGGATCGTGATGCGCGTTCGCAATGCCGGTGAACCGGACACCATGGGTCGCCAGGCTGCGCGCGATGCCGGCGACCATCAGCGTCGTCGCGGCCACGGGCGTGTCGATCGTGCCGGCAAAGGCCGCGGCAAAGGGCGCGGGCGCATACGGCAAGACGGGCAGCATCAGCACGTGGAGATCGCGCGCCAAGAGCCGGGTTGCACCGGCGCGCGCCATGGCCTCGGCGATGATGATGTCCGTGCCAAGCGGGAGATGAGGCCCATGAACCTCGATCGCGCCGGTAGGCAAAATGGCGACCGTGCGCCCCGCGGGTAACCGGGCCAGTGCCGGCCATACCAATGTCGTGAGCTCGTGAAGTGGCATCCTGAGAGACGTCTAGTGGAGCGTATCAACGAAAAGTAAAGTGTTCACCACCGGCTCTCACCGAAGGTTTCCGGGCCGTTCCCACGGAACGGCCCGCATACAACTGTCGTGTACGGTTCACTGGTGGGATGTACTCTCGAAATCTGGAGTGGCCGTTGCGGAGAAGCGGCCCAGAACATGCCATGAGCGCTGTGGTTCGTCCACCCAGTTTTCGTCGATACGCCCCACTAAAATAACATCGCAGCCATGGCACGCGCGCTTCCGGACCGGTTCAATCTGGCGACCCACCTGCTCGACGCACGCCTTGACGACGGCGCGAGCGACCGTATCGCTATTCGAACGGCCGACCGCACGCTCACCTATCGTGAGGTGGCGGCCTTGTCGGCCCGCATGGCCCACACGTTGCGGGCGGCCGACATCAGACCTGAAGAGCGCGTCATCATCGCCCTCCCCGATATTCCGGCGTACGTCGGCGCGCTCTTCGGCATTGTCCGATATGGAGCGGTCGCCGTGATGGTCAATCCCGACCTGGCCAGCGACGCGATCCGCTACTTCTTCGAGTACACACGCGCCCGGGCGGCGTTCGTCGATTCGGCGCATCACGACACCTTCGCGAAAGCGGTGCAAGCGCTCGAGTCGCCGCCGAGGTTCCTCGTGGTCGACGAAATGTTCGAGCACCGACTCGGCCCATTACCCGACACGTACACGGCGTTTGCGTCTCATCCCGACGATTCCGCTATTTGGCTCTTCAGCGGCGGCACGACCGGGCGGCCCAAAGCCGTCGTGCAGACGCACCGGTCCTACGTCAACACCACGGAGTTGTACGGCAAGGGCGTTCTCCAACTGACGTCCGCCGACATCACGCTGGCGGTGCCGAAGCTGTTCTTTGGCTACGCCATGGGATCGAACGTCTTCTTTCCGTTCGCCGTCGGCGCATCGTGCGTGCTGTTCCCCCAGAGGTGCACTGCCGAGGAAGTCTTCGCGCAGATCCGGCGCCATCGACCCACCGTGCTCGTCAACGTGCCGACCCTGGTGCAGCAAATGGTCGCTCACCCGAACGCGGCACGGGAAGATCTGTCGTGCCTGAGGCTCGCCACGTCGGCAGGTGAGGCGCTGCCCGCGGAGCTCTACGATCGTTGGACGAGCACCTTTGGCGTCGAGCTTCTCGACGGCCTCGGCACCGCGGAGATGTGGCACATCTTCATCTCGAATCGGCCGGGGCAGGTCGTGCCCGGCACCCTGGGACACGTCGTTCCGGGCTTCGACGTGAAGCTGTGCGACGGCGACGGCGCCGAGGTGACGGGCGGGGATGTGGGTGCCCTGTGGGTCAAGGGCGAATCGCGGGCGATCGGCTATTGGCAGCGTATGGACGACACGATGCGCGCCTTTCGAGGAGAGTGGTACGTGTCGGGCGACATGCTGCGACGCAATGCCGACGGTTCGTTCGTCTATTGCGGTCGATCCGATGACATGTTGAAGGTGAGCGGCAAATGGCTCGCCCCCGGCGAGCTCGAGAATTGCCTTCTTCAGCATCCCGCGGTTCGCGAGGTCGCCGTCGTCGGCGTGCGGGACGAGGCGGGACTCGTCAAACCATATGCGTTCGTCGTCGCGGACCGGGCGTCGACGGCCCTCGGCGCCGAGCTGCAGTCGTTTGCGAAACGTCACCTCGAACCGTATAAGTATCCGCGAGAAGTCGTCTTCCTCGACGCGCTTCCGCGCACGCATTTGGGTAAAGTGGATCGTCACCTCCTGTCCCATACAGCCAGGTGAGTGTGCCACACCGTCTCCGCGCCAGCTTGACGCGACCCGTGATCTGGCTGTTTCTTGCTCTGGTCGTCGCCTTGGTGGCGTTCGTGCGGGGCGTCGAGCGACGTCTGGCGTTCTACCCGCTGGACGGCGAGCCGATGACCCCCGCCACACTCGGCGCGCCGTTCGAACCGAGAACCATCGAGACGGCGGACGGCGAGCGAGTGCGGCTCTGGAAATTCAGCGCCGCCCAGCCGCGAGCGCTCGTCGTGTACTTCCATGGCAACGGCGGAAACCTGTCTCTCTGGTCCGATGTCCTTGTCAGCCTCTGGCAACGCCGTCTCGACGTTGTGGCGCTCGACTACCGAGGGTACGGCGTCAGCACGGGCACACCCTCAGAGTCAGGTCTCTATGCCGACGTCGACGCCACGCTTCGATTCGTCCACGCGGACGCTCGCCAGCCGGGAGTGCCCCTGATCTACTGGGGACGGTCGCTCGGCGCGACCATGGCCGCCTACGCCGCGAGCCGTCGGCCGCCCGACGCGGTGATCCTGGAAGCCGGGTTCCCGAGCGCTCGGGCGGTGCTCGAGTCGAGCCCCGTGCTCTGGCTGCTCTCGTGGATCTCGAGCTACCGTTTTCCGACCGCTCGTTGGATGAGCGCAGTGGAGCGCCCCGTGCTCGTCATCCACGGGAACCGTGACGGCGTGATCCCGTATGCATTGGGACAGCGGCTCTTCGAGGGACTCCGCGGACCGAAGCAATTCGTGACCATCGAGGGCGGAGACCACAACGACGCCGCGCCGGCAGATCCCGCGATCTATTGGACACCCATCGATGAATTCATTGCCGGGATTTCAAGCGACGTGGCGACGCCTCCGAGCCGCTGACCGTATCCGGATCGTCTCGTGTCGCACCCTCATGCCGCGAGAGCTTGGTCGCCGAGACGCCCGCTACTTCTGCATCTCGACGACGATGACTTCCATCGGCTCTGTGCCTCGATTCAGGTCCCCGTGCTGCTGGCCGGGAGGGTCGGCGCCAAGCCAGTAGGCCTTACCAGTCTCCCATGTCATCTTCTGAAGCGTTTCACCCTTACCGTCGACGACGTCGAGCGTCCCGCCCTTCAGAGCGACGATGGTGCGCCCGTGCTCGTGCCGATGGAGCGCGAGCGGCTGATTGGGCATGATGATCGACTTCCAGACGCGCACGTGCTCGTTGTCGAACTGCGGCTCGCGGCGCGTGCCGCTTGATTGCTGCTGGAGAGCGCCTATGCCGACACCGGCGGCGAATACCACTCCGAACGTTACGAGAGTCGAGCCACGCTTCATCATTGCCTCCTGTCTCGCAAAATCACCGCGCGAGCTCGTGGTGACCGTGCGAAAATGAAACCGGGTTTCGTCTCCATCGAGTCAACTGGCGGAAACGAAACCCGGTTTCGTTTCGCACGATCGCGACGAACGTTCAGCTCAGCGACATCCCCAACAGCCGCGCCGCATTCTCGCCGAGCAACTTCTGTTTGTCGGGCTCGGCGATCGGCAACCCGCGAATGGCTGCGAGCATCTTCGCAATGCTGCCGATCTGGTGCGGATAGTCGCTGCCGGCGAGGACGTGGTCCGGACCCGCAAAGCGGATCGCGAGCTCGATTGCCGCGGGGTCGAAATTGACGGTATCGAAATAGAAGCGCCGCAGATAGTCGCTCGGCGGTCGAGAGATGTGCTCACGACATTCCGCGAAGGCTTCGAACCCGCGGTCGAGTCGTTCGGCGAGATAGGGAATCGCGCCGCCCATGTGGCAGAGCACCCAGCGAATATTGGGATATCGTTCTGGCACACCGGCGAACACCAAATGCGCGGCCGCGAGCGTCGTGTCGAAGAGAAATCCGACGAGCGGCATCAGCCAGTAGCGTTCCATGGCTTCCACGCCGAGCGGATGCGCGGGGTGGATGTAGATGACGGCGCTCAGATCGTTGGCCGACTTCCACAGCGGCTCGAACGACTGGTGTGCGAGCGGTGTGCCATTCACGTTGCTGAACACCATGGCACCCGGCAAACCGAGCTCACCCATCGCACGGGACAGCTCGTTGACCGAAGCACCCGGGTCGTTCAAGGGCAACGTCGCCAAGAACGTGAAGTGCCGCCGCCGCGCGCGCTCGGCGGCATAGGCGTCGTTCACCTTGCGCGCGAGCTCCACGGCCAGCGCCGGCGATTCCATATGCGTCCCGGGCGTGGTGAAAGTCGCCACCTGCAGATCGACGCCGTGTTCGGCGAGCACTCCTTCGCGATAGTCCAAGTCGCGGTGCCCCGGGACGAGAATGTTGTAGTCGCCGGGATAGTGCAAGCGGGGGTTGCCGTCGGCGTCGTAGTCCATGCGGATCGCCGAGCGTCCAGCCTTCAGCGCCTCGAGATACTCCGGAGGATAGTAGTGATTGTGAAAGTCGATGACCATATGCCGCGGGAGTTATATCACGCGCCGGTCGGCTTCTCGCGATAGGCCCCGACTTGCACACTTCTCGAAAGGCGGCAGGCGGCGCACGAGCATTCGGATGGGATTACGCGGGTCCTGACAGCACAGACGCAATGGCTGTCGCCAAGGAACGGTTCACAGCAGACGTTGCACGCTCGGAGACAGTTGCAGGCTGACTGGTCCTTTGCGTTGGCAGCCGGAGCAAGAAGGACCGTCCGGACACTTTCACAGCGAGTTGATCGGGGCAGGCGAGAGGTCGCGTGGCGCCAGACCGGTTTCCTTCGCGATTCGCGCCATCATCCGAGGCCGAATTCTTCGTCATCATGGAAGGCGAAGACCACGTCCGGCAAACCAGCTTTGGCCAGGGTCCGGTGGGAGCCTGACTGGCGCTTCACGTGCCAGCCGGCCCTCATCAGAGCTGAGAGAACCTGCCGCGTCTTCGCGGAAGGCCAACTGCTCACGCGGCCTGGAACGTGACGTTCAGGAGCTCGGCGGGGGCTTGTCGATGGCGAGGCGTTCTGCAAATGACTCGGAGGGCCAGAGCTTGGACGCGCCCGACCGCTTCATCGCGGTCGGCGCCGTAGCACATCACACCAGCGAGCGCTGGAATCTCGGCGAGCCAGCGGCCGTCACTTTCACGCTCGAGCTCGATCGAGAAGGTCGCCCTGATAATGTACATCCAGCTTGCCGGCTCACAAGCCGTTGCAGCCGACGAAGGGCGGCGCACCATCTCGCAACAGATATGACGAGTGCGCGTGCCTATTGAACTGGTGGCGCTTATGCAAGATGCCGCGGATACAGTCGCCATTGCCGACATCGAACAGCAGCTCGCTCGTGCCTGGCTCACGGGCGATCGCGCCTTCATCGAGGCTATCCTGGCGCCGGACTGGGCGGTGACCGACGCTGCGGGCCGCCGGCTGACCAAGCAGCAGGTCATCGACGAGACGTTTGCCTCAGCCGACCGCCAGATCGAGTCGATGACGGTCGACGAAGTGCAGGTTCGTGTCTTCGGGGATAGCGCGGTGGCAACCGGACGAACGCGCGCCGTCGGCAGCTACCAAGGCCAGTCGGCGTCGGTGACACTGCGGTTCACCGATGTGTTGATCCGGCGGAACGGGCGCTGGCAGTTCGTCGCTTCGCACGGCAGTACTGTCGTGCGATAGCCAGCCGCGGTTTACGCGACACTGATCAACACACCGGCGCGCCGGCGGCGCCACCAGCGATACACCGGCAATCCCGATCCGACCATCGCCAGACCGAGCGCGCTCGAGCGCGGATCGGAGACGAGCTGGTTGACGACGAGGGCAAACGAGGCGGCGGCAAACAGCAACGGGACCACGGGTGCGCCGGGCATCGGCCATCGCGGCTCGTAGCCAGGGCGGCGGCGGAGCAGGACGATACCGACGCCGAGCAGGGCGAAGAAGATCCACTCGGTGTAGACGACCAGGGTGAAGAGCGACCGGTAGGTGCCCGTCAGCACGAGCACGGTGGCCCAGGCGCCTTGCAGCAGGATGGCGCGCCCCGGCGTCCGGTGTCGCGGGTGAATCTCCGCGACCCAGCGGAACAGCAGCCCGTCCTGGGCCATCGAGTAATAGACGCGTGGCCCAGCCAGAATGATGCCGTTCAACGCGCCAAAAGCGGAGACCAGCACGACCGCCGACATGATGCCGCCGCCGGCGGGCCCAATCAGCGATTCGAAGACGTCGGCGGCCACGCGCGTCGAACGCATCACCTGCTCGATGGGGAGCACGCGCAAGTAGATGGCGTTCAGCCCGACGTAGCACAACGTCACGACGATGATGCCAAGGACGAGCGCGCGCGGGATCGTGCGCTCTGGCGCAACGGTCTCTTCCGCGGTGTAGGTGACCATGTGCCAGCCGCCGAAGGCAAAGAGGCCCGCGGCCACGGCGAGGCAGAACCCAGTCACGGTCACCGGGCCCGGCGCAGCGACCATGCCGAACGCCCCGGCCACAGGTGCGGTCGCTCCCTGCGCCGGTGCCAGCCCGAGACCGATGGCGATGATGCTCACGACGGCCACGACCTTGGCAGCGGTGATGGTCGTCTGCACGCGGCTGCCAAACGACACACCGAGGTAATTGACGGCCGAGAGCGCCACGATCGCCGCGATCGCGATCAATCGCAGTCCGACGTCGCCGACCGGCACGAAGTAGGCGGCATAGCGCGCGAAGACGGTGGCGATCGCGGCCAGGATGCCCGTGTGCATCGCCCAGAACATCGCCCAGCCCCACAGGAAGCCGATGGCCGGCGAATAAAT
Source organism: Acidobacteriota bacterium (assembly GCA_020200025.1). GTDB lineage: Bacteria > Acidobacteriota > Vicinamibacteria > Vicinamibacterales > UBA2999 > JAIVJN01. The sequence goes on from JAIVJN010000267.1 coordinate 10,145, forward strand.
CTCACGCAAAAAGACATAGACCCCGCCCGTGCGCGGGAAGGCCGAAGCCAACTCGGCACACACCAGCGCGCCGCCCAACGTGAGAACGCCTGCCGTCACCCACACCGCGGCCACGCCCCGCGCCGAGGGCACGAGGGCGGTGATCTCCGACGCCTGCACGAACACCGATGCGCCGATGATGATGCCGACAACGAGGGCGGTGGCTTGCGGGAGGGCTATCGCTCTCCTCAGAGAATCAGGCAAGGGGCTTCGGAGAATCAGGAAATGAGCGATTGGGTGTTCGGGCGATGGTCAACCGCACTCCCAAACACCCAATCGCGAAATGCCTTTCTAGAGCGGATTATCCGGGAACATCATGGTGCGCCACATATGCGCCGTGGGCGAGCCATCGAAGCCGAGGCCTTCCTTCGGTTGCTTGAAGTGCCGTCCGATGATGTCGATGAAGGGGTCGAGCGAGACCTTCGCATTGGGATCGAAGGCATAGAGATCGTTGACCGTGATGAGCCGCGCCTCCATGTACCACTTGTGCTTGCGCGCGAGCTCGTACGAGTCCTTGATGTACTGCGGCGGCACATAGTCCTGGCCGTAGAGCCGCGTGTAGAGCTCCGGATACTCGTAGCCAACCGACGAGTCCGGATAGAAGCGCAGCGCCTGGTGGTAGCGGATCGCCCAACTGATCTTCTCGTTCACGTAGGGCTCGATCATCTGCGCACCCCACCAGCCATGGTCCACCTTGATGAGGTTCTGCACGACGTCGTGGAGCAGGCAGGCGAGAATGACCTCTTCGGTCATCCCGGTCTTGAGCGCACGGGTGGCGCTTTGCAGCACATGGTTGGCTGGGGCGAAGCGCAGCTTGTAGAAGTCGACCAGCGTCGGCTTCTCCGGCATCGGCGCCAGCAGCGGCATCTTGCGATCGTTCTGCGGACCCTGGGGCGTGAACAGACTGCCCGCGCCGCGTCGGACCGTCGCCTCGGGCGGCGCGGGCACCACCTGTTCGGCCGTCGTCTCACCAGCAAGCGACAGGTCGAGGGCATCGCTCATGTAGTGTTCGAGGGCCTCGGCTTTGGCTTCGGGGTCCATGGCGTTGACCACAGCTACGCCCCCGAGCGACGCGAAGAACGCTCTTCGATCGATCTCCATCGGATCCTCCTGAAGGAGTGAACCTACTTTAGCGCCAGGCGGCAGGCCAAAAGAGTGAACCGAAGACTCCCGTCATTCGCCAGCGCTCGCCCGCGGCTCTCTTCCCGCTTGCCCTCTGCCGCTTGCCGCTTGACGTCCGCCGTCTGCCTTGCCTTCCCTACGCCGCCGCCGCGGCTGTCGCCAGCGCCTGCTCGAACACCTTCACGGCTTTCTGCATCTCTTCCATCGTGCCGATGGAGATGCGGCAGTGCGTCTTCTCGTAGGGCGGGAAGTCCCGGCCGACGAGAATGCCTTGCTTGGCGCAGAGCTCGCGGAAGCCGCGAGCCGGATGGTTGATGTTGACGAAGAGGAAGTTCGTCTGTGAATCGGTCGGCGTGTAGCCGCGATCCGTGAACCACTTCGCCGTGAACGTTCGGGCGTCGGTGTTGCGCTTCGACTCGGCGTCCACCTCGGCTTTCGACTTCTGCAACGCCGCACGTGCCGCGTTGAGACCCAGAACGTTGACCGACCCGGTAGCGTCCCATGCCGCCATCTTCTTGATGGCGTCGGCGTGGCCGACGGCGTAGCCCATGCGAAGGCCAGCCATCCCGTGGCACTTCGAGAACGTCCGGGCCACAACCACTCGCGGATTCTGCACCGCCAGCGGAATCATCGTCTCGTAGCCGGGCATGGTGGCGTACTCGAAGTACGCCTCGTCGATGAGCGTCACCGTGTTGGGCGACGACTTGTTCACCGCCGCGATGAAGTCGCGCGTGCCCTTGCCGTCCACACCAGTGGCCACTGGGTTGTTCGGGTTACAGAAGAAGATCATCCCCGAGTCGTTGGCGGCGCCAAGGAGCGCGTCGAGATCCATCGTCAACGACGGCTCGCGCAGCTTGACGGTCTTCACGGGATAGCCCATGAGCGCCGCATACCCTGCGCATTCCTCGTAAGCGGGGATCGGGGCGACCAGAGCTGCCGTCTTCGAGCAGAACACGTGTGTCGTGGTCCGGAGGATCTGCGTCGAGCCCGAGGCCACCAAC
>JAIVJN010000267.1:12369-20782 GCA_020200025.1 Acidobacteriota bacterium
GATCGGTGACTGCCCCTGAGCAAACAGCGACTCGAGCTCCGGGCCACCGAAGATCGAGGCTTCGCGGCCACGGCCGGCAATCCACAGGCCGGCACTACCAGCACTCAGGGTCTGTACGAAACGACGTCGCGACAGCGACATGGTTGATTCCTCCTTCACCTGCGATTTCATCGCGCACCCGAATCCGTGGTGCGGGTATCCCTGAGCTACTGCCCGCGGCGGCCCGCGGCCGTCGTGGTGTTCGAACCGAGCACCTTCTTGAAGACCGCCACCGCACGCTCCATCTCGTCCATCGTTCCGATGGAGACGCGGCAGTGCGTCTTCTCGTAGGGTGGAAAGTCGCGTCCAACCATGACGCCAGCGGCCCGGCAGGCGTCGCGGAACGCCGCGGCGGGACGCTGCAAGTTGAGGAAGAGGAAGTTCGCCTGCGAGTCGGTGGCCTTCACGCCCATCTGCTCGAACGCGCGAACCGTAAACGCCTTCACGTCGGTGTTGCGCTGGCGCTCGGCGTCGATGTGGGCCTGGTCGTGCAGCGCCGCCACCGACGCCGCAATCGCCGGCAAGCTGATGCTGTACGGCATGCGATAGCGGTTCAGCTCCTTGATGACGGCCGGGTCGCCGACGCCGTAGCCGACGCGCATTCCGGCCATCCCGTACGCCTTCGAGAACGTGCGCGCGACGAAGACCTTCGGCGTCGACTTCGCCAGCTCCATCGCCGACTGATAGGCCGGGTCGGTCACGTAGTCGTGGTAGGCCTCGTCGATGAGGATCACGGTGTCAGGTGACGCGGCGCGCACCCGCTTCACGAAGTCGGCAACCGCCGGCGCGCCGTGAACGGTCGCCGTCGGATTGTTCGGATTGCAGAAGAACACCAAACCAGCGCCGGTCGCGGCCTCGACCAGCTTGTCGATGTCGACCCGAAGCTGGCCATCGAGTGCGATCGCGCGAACCGGCGTGCCGACCTTCTGTGCCGTGTCGCGGGGCGCTTCGAACGTCGGCCACGGAGTGGCGAGCGGCTTCGAGGTCGACGTGAATGCGCGCACCGCGTTGGTCAGGATCTCGCCAGACCCGGCCCCGAGCGTGATGTTCTCAACCTTCACACCCTGCTTGCCGGCAATCGCCTTGACAAGCTCCGGCTCCTGTTGCTGGGCGTTGAACGGATAGCGACCGGCCTCCGGAAACTTCCCGACAATGACGTCGAGGACGCGCTGACCCGGCCCGAGGGGATTCTCGTTACTGGCGATGCGAATGACATTCGTGCCGGCCGACGCGGCCATTTGGCCGCGCGCGGTCCGACCTTCGGCTACGGCTGCTTCACGGCCACGGGCGGAGACCCACTCCCCCGAGACAGGCGCTGCATTGACAGCAGCCAACCGTTGAAACAGCCGCCGACGGGTCAGCGACATGGGCTCCTCCTTGCTGGACGACGGCTATTGACGGGCGGACGGGGGGTCGAGCAATGCAAATGCAAACGGTCAGATTTTACTTCAACCGAGCGCGGCCTCGTCGACAAAGCACGGGATGCACGCGCCGGGGATCGCTCCGATCGTCCAATTCGCTCGTATTCTCACGCTCCTTACAATGTGGCGTGGCGCGGGCCTTGCTCCAGGCGCCGACGGGCAAGCTTGATGTCGGATTCGTCGCCCAGGAGATAGAGCTCGTCGCCCGCTTCGAAGCGAAAGCCGCCATCAGGCGAGGTCAAGGTACGAGTCCCACGCCTCACGGCCAGGACGGTGGCGCCGGTCGACGCGCGCACATCGAGCTCGGCGAGCGAATGCCCGACGCCCCACATCGACTCGTCTAGGCGGAAGGTCGCCACCGGCGCGTCGGCGATCTCCACCGGCAGCTCGCCAAACGGTACGGCGGGCGCAGCTCGCCCTCGATTGCCGCTCGCGTTGATCGTGGTACGGCGATAGGTCTCCAGCAGGACCTCGACCACGTTACCTGGGATGTGAAGTCGTGAGAGAAGCTGAGCCAAGACTTCAAGCGACGCTTCGAGCTCCTCGGCGATGGCCAACGTCGCGCCGGCGCGCATCAGGCGCTCGGCTTCGGCACGATAGCGCGTGCGGACGACAATCGGGACCGTCGGGCTCAGCTCGCGCACGGCCCGCACGGCGCGGTGCGAGGCATCAGGATCGCTCAACATGGCGACGACCGCCGCTGCGCTCGTGATGCTGGCCGCCTCGAGTGGCTCGGGAACCGTCGCGTCAGCATAAGAGATCGGCTCGCCTCGGGCCTTGCCCTCCTGCACGTTCGCGCCGTTCATCTCCAGGATCAGATACGGCATGCCGAGCTCCGACAACGCCCGGGAGATGAGCCGTCCGCCAATCCCATAGCCCAGGATCACGACGTGGTGGCTCATACGTGGCAAGGCATCGGTCGACGGCGCCATCTCGGGACGTCGGCGTGCGAATCGCGCACCGATCGCGGGGGCCAGGCCAATCAAGCCAGGCGTCGCGGCCATCGTCAGAATCGACGCGCCGAGCAGGAGCTGCCATTCGCCCCGCGAGAGCACGCCGGCGTCGAGCGCGCTCTGTCCGAGGACGAACGAGAACTCCCCCACTTGCGCCAGCGCCACTGCCGTCGCGACGGCAACGCGCAGCGGCGCGCCGGCGATGAGCAGGGCACCGGTGGCTGCGCTCGCCTTGATGACGGCGATCGCGCACGCGAGAATGACGAGCAGCGGCAGGCTCGATCCCATCTGCAGCGGATCGACAAGCATGCCGACGGAAATGAAGAACAGGCTGGCCAGGAGATCGCGCAAGGGGCGGACATCGGCGTGAATTTGATGGCTGAACTCCGACTCGGCAAGGACGAGCCCCGCCAGGAACGCCCCCACGGCCATCGAGAGCCCGAGCATCGAGGTCAGGTAGGCCGTGCCGACGCTGGCGAGAAGCACCGCCACCGAGAACGCCTCCCGGCTCGTGGCGCTGACGATGCGGAGGATGAGGGGCAACGCAACACGGCTGACGAGGAAGAGCACGCCGAGCACGACCGCGAAGCGCAGCAGACCGGTGGCCGGGTTCATGTCGACGGCGGTGCCCAGAATCACGGGCGCGAACACGAGCACGGCGATGACGATGAGATCCTGCAATAGCAGCACGCCAATCGCGAGGCGTCCGTGTGGCGCGTGTGCGTGATTGAGGCGATTGAGCTCTTTCAGCACGATCGCCGTGCTCGAGAGCGCAACGAACAGTCCGATGATGAAGAGACGAGACGAGGTGGTGGGGCCGAGGACGGCCACCAAGCTGCCCGCGATGGCAATCGTGAACGACACCTGGCCGACACCGCCGATGAGCACGCGCCGCCAAAGCCTGCGGATCTCGCCGATCGAAAAGTCGAGGCCGGCCATGAAGAGCAGCAAAGCCACCCCGATCTCGCTGAGCGTCTCGACGTCCTCCTGATTCGGCACGAGCGCGAACCCGGAGGGACCGGCGAGCACGCCCGCGGCAATGAGGGCGACGATCGACGGCACGCGCAAACGCGCCGCGATGACGATGAGCCCGACCGCAAGCGCGTAGACGAGCACGAGCTCTTGCAGCAGGTCGTGCGAAGGCACGGCTTACTGTAACAGGACGCCGGCGGCAGGCGGCAGGCGATTGGCAGTTGGCAGTGCGCAGTTGACGGCGGGATGCATCGCACCTGGCGCACCGCACGCAGGCACCCGAGTACCTATCGCACTCGCAGGCACCCGAGTATCTGTCGCAGTTTGCACTCACCCAATTACCCAAGCACCTATCGTACCCGCCGCACCCGTCCACTCTGCACTCTGCGCTCTGTGTTACGGTACCCGCGCGCCATGCTCGCGGTTCTAATCCCGGCCTATCAACCGCCGACGACGCTCGTGGCGCTGGTCCAGGCGATTGTGGACGACGCGCGGGTCGCGCGCGTCGTCGTCGTCGACGATGGGAGCAGCGCCGAGAGCCAGGCGGTGTTCCAGGCGCTGGCGGTGCACTCGCGAGTCGACATCGTTCGACATTCGCGCAATCTGGGCAAAGGCGCTGCTCTCAAGTCTGGGCTCCGCCGCATCGTGACAACGGCCGACGACGTGACGACCATCGTCACGGCTGATGCCGACGGGCAGCATCTGCCCGCCGACATCCTGTGGATCGGTAGAGCAGCCACGGCGACGCCGGGTGCGCTGATCGTGGGGACACGGCGCATAGAGGATGCGGCGCCGCGGCGCAGCCGCTTCGGCAATCGACTCACGCGCGCCGTGTATCGCAACCTCGTCGGTCAGCAGCTCGCCGACACGCAGTCGGGGCTCCGCGGTTTTTCGCTCGGCCTCGCGCGCGATCTGGTGACAGTTGGCGGATCTGGCTACGAGTACGAGCTGAACGTCCTCATCACCTGCCGGCAACTGCGTGTTCCCGTGCTGGAACAGCCCATCGCCACCATCTATCTCGAGGGCAATCGGCTGTCGCACTTCCGGCCGGTGCGCGATTCGCTCCGCATCTACAGCGTGCTCCTTCGCTTTGGCGCGACTTCGCTGGCCAGCGCGCTGCTGGACAATATTGTCTTCATGGCGGCCGCTGCCGGCACCATGCCAGCAGCGCTCGCGCTGGCAGTGGCGCGGGTCGTGTCTGCAAGCTTCAACTACCCGCTGGCACGGCATTGGGTGTTCCGGCACGCGCGGATACACCGCGCCACATTCGCGCGATACGTCACGTTGCTCGCATTGAATTGGTTGGCCTCGAGCAGCGTGATGGGCGCTCTCGGTGTGATCGGGCTCGCTGACCTGACGGCGAAGGTCATCGTCGAGACTCTGTTCTTCGTGCCCAATTTTCTGCTCCAGCGCGACGTGGTGTTTCGCGCCAACCCGCAGCCGCGGGCCGCCACCGATTGGACGGCCTACTACAGCTCGATCTCGTTCGTCACGCGGTGCACGCGCCGCTACACGGCACGCGCGGTCGTGCGTGCGCTTCGGCGAGCCGCCGCCGCGTGCGGACCCACCTATCGCGTGACCGAGCTCGGCGGCGCCAGCAGCTGCGTCGTCGACGCCATCTGCCGCGCGCTGAGACCCGACAGCTACACCGTCGTCGACAACAACCCTTGCGGCGTGGCGCAGCTCGCGGGGTGGACGCCGCCGCCGCCCTCCGCCACCCGGCTGACCGTGCACGAGGCGGATGTCCGGACGTTCGCCGCGGCGCACACGGCCGACGTCGTGTTGAGTGTCGGGTTGATCGAGCACTTCGATCGCAGCGGCACCTCTGCGGTCGTGCGAGCGCACTTCGACGGCGTCCGGAGTGGAGGCGCGGTGATCGTGTCCTATCCGACACCGACACTGCTCTACCGCGCGGCCCGATACCTCCTCGAACGATTGCATCTCTGGCAATTTCCCGACGAGCGGCCGCTTCGCTTCGACGAGGTCGCCGGGGCGGCGGCTGGGTTGGGGCGGGTAGTGTTCCGGCGAACGCTGTGGCCAATCATCCTCACGCAGGAGATGGTGGTCTTTCAGAAGCGTTGAGGATTCTTCGACGATCCGCCGACAACGTTTTTCGCTCGAATGGCGCTCGGTGCACAATCCCGACGTGACGCGATTCTGCCCGGCGGTGGCGGCGGGCGCTCTGCTGGTGGTGCTGGCGTACGCGAATCACTGGAACAATCCATTCCATTTCGACGACGACCACACCATCGTTCACAACGCGAGCATCCGCGAGCTGACGAATCTGCCTCGTCTGCTGACCGACGCGACGGCGGCCAGCATCTATCCGACGCATGCGGTGTATCGTCCGTTGACGTATGTGACGCTGGCGGTCGACTATGCAATCGCCGGCGGGCTCGAACCTGCGGTCTTTCACTTCTCCACATTCCTGGGATTCCTCGGCCTTCTCGCCTCGCTGCTCGTGCTCACGCGGCGTGTGCTCGACGCCGCGGTACGCGATCCAGCCAATCGCTGGTACGCACTCTTCGGCACGACCCTCTTCGGCGTGCACCCGGTCGCCGCCGATACCGTCAACTACATCATCCAGCGCGCCGAGCTCTGGGCGGCGGCGGGCGTCGTCGCGTCGATGGCCATCTTCGCCGCTCGGCCGGACTGGCGACGGTATGGCCTCTTCTTGATTCCAGCGGTGTTGGCGGTGCTCGCGAAGACCACGGCGGCGATCTTTCCATTCCTCGTCTTCGCGTATCAGGCGATTGTCGAACGCGAACCGCGCATTGCGCGCTGGCCGACGATGGGCGCCGCACTTGTTGCCGCTGCTCTGGTCATGGGGCTCTGTTCCGTCATGACCTTCTCGACCGGGACGTTCGATCCGGGGGCGCCACCCTTTGCGCAGTACGTGTGGACGCAACCGTGGGTAGCCCTTCGCTACCTTCGCAGCTTCCCGCTACCTGTCGATCTCAGCATCGACCCTGGTTGGGCCCCACTCGCCTCGCCGCTCGAAGGGCGGGCGCTGGCGGGCTATCTCGGCGTGCTCCTGCTCGTGATCTCGAGCATCGTGCTCGCACGGCGACGTGAGACCGCCGCGGTGGCATTCGGCCTGGGTTGGTTCATGGTCGCCTTGTTACCGGCGAGCATCTACCCGCTGGCCGAGGTGACCAACGATCACCGGATGTTTCTGCCGCACATGGGCCTGGCCATGGCGACCGCCGGCGGTTTGCAGTGGATGGCTCAACGCGATCGGCGGCCTCGACGGTCCATCGGCCTTGTCGTTGCGCTCGTCGTGCTGACGGTCGCGTCGATCGGGACATGGCAGCGCAATAAAGTCTGGTCGTCCGACGAAGCCGTGTGGCGCGACGCCAGCGCCAAGAATCCGGCGAATGGTCGTGCACGAATGAACTACGGCGTGGCCCTCATGCAGCGCGGCGATCTCGTTCAGGCGCTTCGTGAGCTCGAGCAGGCCGCTGTGCACTCGCCCCGTTACCACTTCCTCGAGGTCAATCTCGGCATCGTGAAGGCGGCGTTGGGACGGCCTGCGGAGGCGGAAGCGCATTTCGAGCGCAGCCTCGCGCTGGCGCCGCACTCGCCAGTCGGCTATTTCCACTACGGAAGGTGGCTACGCGCACAAGGGCGGGACGCGGAGGCGATCGCACGATTCCAGCAGGCGCTGGCGATCGACGCCGACGATCTCCGGGCCCGGCACGAGTTGCTATCGGCTCTGGCGCATCCACCCTAGCGGCGCGACCCTTCGCGCCTTCACTTCGCGCGAAAACGCGTGCTACCCTCGAATCATGCGAGCCGCGGCCCTCCTCTCTGCGTGCGCCCTGTGCCTCGTTCCGACGACGGTCGGCGCCCAGATGACGCTCGAGCTGTTCGTATCGGGGCTCGATTCGCCGGTCGCCTTTCTCGCCGATCCTCTCGATGTCGGCACATCTTTCGTCGTCGAACAGCGCGGTGTCGTGAGGGTCGTCCGCGACCGCCGTTTGCTGGACACGCCGTTCATCGATCTCGGCGACGCGATCTCGGCTGGCGGCGAGCGCGGGCTGCTGGGACTGGCCGTCGAGCCGAGCGCCGCCAACGCCGGCGGTTCGATCGGTGGCCGCGTGTTCGTGAACTACACCAATCGCCAAGGTGACACGGTCATCTCGCGGTTCCGGCGGTCGGGCTCTGATCCGATGATCGCCGATGTCTCGTCGCGCCACGACCTCGTGTGGCCCGACGGGCGCGCGTTCATCGAGCAGCCCTTCTCCAATCACAACGGAGGGCACCTGGTGTTCGGTCCCGACGGTTATCTCTATGTCGGCCTCGGCGACGGGGGCAGCGGCGGCGATCCCATGCACCTGGCCCAAGATCCCCGCTCGCTCCTCGGCAAGATGCTCCGCCTCGATGTCGGTGTGCCGGACGATGACCAGCGTGGTTACCGCGTGCCGGCGGACAATCCGTTTGCCGCGGAAGGTCGTGTGCCAGCGCTGGCGGAAATCTGGGCGTTTGGGCTGCGTAATCCCTGGCGCTATGCCTTCGACGATCCGGCGCGCGGGGGGACTGGTGCGCTCTTCATCGGCGACGTCGGGCAGAGCCAGCGCGAAGAAGTCGACTACCAGCCCGCTGGAGTGGGCGGTCTCAACTACGGGTGGCGTTTGCGGGAGGGCGCGTTGGTCTTCGACGAGCGACGTCCGGCCGCCTACGAGCCGTTGACGGCGCCGATTCACGACTACGACCGCACGGTCGGACAGGCGATCACCGGAGGCTTTGTCTATCGTGGCGCCGCGCTCGATCCGTCATGGTACGGGCGCTACATGTTCGCGGACTTTTCCGCAGGTCGCGTGTTCTCCCTCGCGTGGCGGCCGGACACGGAGGGTCGGGCCGAGGCGTCCGATCTGCGCGAGCACACGGAATCACTCGGCGGATCGAATCGCCTGGGTCTCGTCAGCTCGTTCGGCACGGATGCCGCCGGCGAGCTCTACGTGCTCAATCACAGCGCCGGCCAAGTGTGGAAGATCGTGCCCGATCTGTCGCTCGTTCCCCTCGCCC
>JAIVJN010000018.1:0-26415 GCA_020200025.1 Acidobacteriota bacterium
CAACACGTCGTCGGTCGGCAGTCCGCGGACAATGGCTTCGTAGACGCGTTCGACGCTGTGACTGGGGTGCGTCAGCTTGGCCGCAAGGGCGCCGTCGCTCGTCAGGAGCAGCAGTCCCTCGCTCTCGTAATCGAGACGGCCGACGGGGTACACGTTTCCGCGCACGCCGTGGAGCAGATCCATCACGGTGCGCCGGCCCTCGGGGTCGCGCTTCGTCGTCACGTATCCGCGCGGCTTGCACAGCGCAAGATACCGATGTCGCGTTTCCGGCTTGACGCGCCGTCCATCGACGCGAACATCGTCGTGCTCGGGGTCCGCTTTGGAGCCGAGCGCCGTCACAGCCTGTCCGTTGACCGTCACGCGACCGTCGGCGATCAGCGCCTCGGCGGCACGCCGCGACGCGACACCGGCCATCGACAGCAGCTTCTGCAGCCTGACCGCACGCGGATTGGGCTCGGTCACCGCACTCTCACCGAGAGCGTATAGGGCAGCGGGGAAGGCCCGGCGGTCGTTCTCACGACGTCGATGCGGTAGTCACCGTCCTTCGGCGCACGTCCGGACCACGCCCGCACGCCCTCTTTCGCCCGCGCATCCAGCGCCTCTCCGCTGGCGCTGTCGAAAAGTCTGGCGACCACCTCCCGGCCAGGGACGCCGTCGATGCGCACTTCGATCAACTGTCCACGCGACGCGCGCAGAAGGTACGCGCCGGTCGCGCTCGACGCCAGCGAGCCGGACATCTGCGTCGGATTCGGGCCGGCACGCACGGAGATGCGCTCGGGTGCTTCGACGCTTCCGCGTCGCGTCGCCGTTGAACTGGGCGTCGGCACGGTGAGGGCGGTGATCTTGAGCGATCCACCGATCGGCCGGATCACGACCAGGTTTCTGCCGATCACCAGCCCTTCCGGCGTCGCGAGCAGAGACGAGGGGGCGTCAGGAGACGCCGATGCTTGGGCAATCGCGTTCTTCAGCTCAGAAGTGAAGAGGAGGTCGTAACGTTCCACGAATGTGCTGGCGTCCGCAATCGGAACGCGGAGCTGGTCGATGGTCGCGACGATGGGGAAGTGCACCAGAGCGGCCACGGCGTGACGGTCGCCACGAGCGATGGTGCCCTGAAGCTGGGTCAAAAATCGAATGACGCTCGCTTCGTCGGTGACGCCTGCGGCGGCGAAACGACCCTGACCCTGCGAGGCGCTCGCAAGCAGCACAGCAGTCAGACCGAACACGACAATTTTCATCAATGCCTCATCAGCGCACGCCAAAAGCCGGCCAGTTGCCACACTTGGGCCGCCGATGCGCCGCGGTCCACTTCGGCGTGTGTGATGAGGCCGCTCAGGAGCGCGCGCACGCTGGCGCGATGTTCAAGATGTGACGCCAGCAGCACCGTCTCCGACGCTGGAATCACCGTGTCGTCGACGCCGTGGAGCAGAAACACGGGACGCTCGAGCGCGTAGGTCCGCGCCTTGGCGAACTCTTCTTCGGCGCGCGTGGTGTCGACGAGCGTGAGGGAGGAAGCGGTCAGGAAGGTCGTCACCCCCCGCCGAAGGGGCTCAACCTGATCGGGAGGCACGACCCGATCGGCCAGTGTGAGGAGCACGACGGCGACGCCGTAGTCGTGGGGTGGCTGCACAGACAGGTGCTCCATGCCCTCGACCGACGCTGGTCGCGGCAGTCTTTGACCCCTTGCGAGCGGTGCACCGGAACAGAGATAGCGCATGACACGGGGCAAGTCGCCATGCCCGCCAAAGGACATGACGAAGGCTACTCGGCTGCGGAGGCCCGGCCGACCTGCGGCGACGACCGAGAGGCCTCCGGAGAAACTGATGCCGAGCATGCCGACGCGACCATCTGGCGCAAGCGCGGCCTGCGAGGACAACCAGGTGGCCGCGTCCTCGATGATGTCGGTGTTCTCGGGAGTGATGCGAAACCGCGTGAGGTTGGGTGGCGCCACGGTCAGCACCGTGTACCCGGTGCGCGCCAAGTCTTCGGCCATGCCCACGAGCCGCGTCTCATCGATGCCGTCCATGTGCACGCCAGGTACGAGCGTGACCGCGCGCCGGCTCTCTGCCTGCGGTCGATAGAGGCGGCCTGCGACGGCGCCGTAGCGCGTGGCCACATCGAACCGTTCACTGCGCGTGAATGCTCCCTCACGCCATTCCGCCAGCGTGGCCGCCATGCCCGGAAGGTCCGCAGCACGAGCGATGAAGGCCAGCGCGTCGACGTAGGGCAACGTCGAAGGGAGCGCGATGACCAACAGAACCACGACCACACTCGCCGCACCGGCGCCGCGCCGCATTGAGGGCCGATGTTACACTTTCGACCAGGATCCACCGGTGAAACCTTCGCTCATCATTGCCATCGACGGCCCGTCTGGCGCGGGGAAGGGCACGCTGGCGCGTGCGCTGGCGGCGCGTCTGGACTATCGCCACGTCGATACGGGCGCCATGTATCGCGCGGTGGCGTGGCGGGCGCTTCAAGGCGGGCTCTCGCTCGACGATGATGCCGCTGTGCGGCGACTCGCCGAAGTGGCTCATCTGTTTGTTGAAGGTGGGCGGGTGACCATCGACGGGCACGACGTCACGTCGGCGATTCGCACGCCGGAGATCGACCGAGCGGCCGCCGCGGTGGCGCGTCTCGGCGGCGTCCGCGAGGTCCTCGTCGGCAGGCAGCGTCGCTTGGGCGCGGCGGGCGGGGTCGTCATGGAAGGCCGCGACATCGGGACGGTGGTGTTTCCCGACGCCGATCTGAAGATCTATCTCGATGCGCAGCCGCACGAGCGCGCACGCCGGCGCGCAGACGACCCGGCACACACCGGGGGCCGCATCGGCCTCGCCGGCGTGCAGAGCGACCTCGAGGCGCGAGACCAGACCGACGCCACCCGCGTCGTTGGGCCGCTCGCCGTCGCCCCGGACGCCGCCTACATCGACACGACCGGGCTGTCGGTCGAAGCGACCGTCGATTGGGTGATGCAGCTGGTGGAGCAGAAGATCAAGGAGGCGGTGTAATGAAGGAGTGGCCGAATGCGGGAATGGCGGAGTCGAATGCCGGAGCGGTCGAATGAAGGAATGTGGGAACTTTCATACCTTCACTCCCACACTCCCACACTCCCACACTCCCACACTCCCAGATTCCTGATTCCCTCATTCCCTCATTTCGATAGTGCCATTACCTTTCGTCGAAATCATCCGACGAGGCCGGGTCGAGCTCCCAGCGGTGGCGGTCGCGGTCGGCGATCTCGTCACCACCTTTCAGCTCCTCGTCGTCGTCGTATTGGACACCGAGCGCGCGACCGATGTCATCCACCACGTCCTGATCTGGCGTGGGATTGTCGCCTCCCGGTGCTTCATCGCCTACCGATCCCGCCGCCTCCCAGTCGGCGTCGACATCGCCGGCCGTCAAGGCGGGACTGGTCGACGTGTGCTCCTGGAGGCGTTCGCGCAGCTCGTTCCGACCCGACCGTCCCGCCGAGGCGCTGCGATTGAGATCGAGGCTCGAGGGCGGCGACGGCACCATTTCGGCTTCGGCCGCCGTTTTCCTGGCGCGATCGAGCGTCAGGGGACGTTTGCTCTTGGTTCTCGCCGCAACCGGACGGGCCGTGGGCTGCGGTGCTGGGGCCTTCCGAGCCGTTGTCTTCCGAGCTGTTGTCTTCCGAGCCGGTGCGGACTTCTGGGCCCGCTTTCGAGCGGCAGTAGCCTTCATGGCCGTTACCCCACGCTTGGTCGCCCTACGCGGTGTGGCGGAGGTCGCGCGCTTGGTCGCTCCACGTGTACGCGACGTCGATTGGACGGCCGTCTTCCGGCTCGCGCCGCGCGCGCGCGCGGCCTTCTTGGCGGCTTTCTTGGCCGACCGCCGGGTCGAGGTGGCGGGCGACTTGCGGCGGCGTGACGCTGTCTTGCTGGATCGGGTCGACTTGCGGGCCGACTTTGGGGCCGCCTGTGCGCGCGCGGGCTTCCTCTTCGCCATGACGATCCTTTCCGCTACCTTGACAGTGTTCGGCTAAGTGGTGTAACTTCTATTGGTTACGCGAGCGTCCGAGAACCCCGACCGGCCAGTATCGTCCGGCTCCTCGGCGCACACGAACATCCGCGGGGCGCCGGCCTCCGCATCCAACGACCGGCAAATCGAGAAGTAGGAGGACGCGCACCGCAATGGCCATCTCGCAAGACGAGCAGAACCCGGCTGTCGAGCCGCACAGCGCGCCGCCGGTTCCGGCACGCCAGGCCGCCGGCCGGCAGACGCTCAAACTCACCGCCCCTTGGGTCCAGGGCGACGACGATTCGGACCCCCAAGAACATGCCCGCCTGCTGGACCTCTACGATAACAGCTTCCGCAATATAGCAGAAGGCGAAGTCGTCAAAGGCACCGTGCTCAAGGTCACGGACACCGAGGTTGTCGTCGACGTCGGCTACAAGTCCGAAGGCATCATTCCGGTCGACGAATTCGTCGACGAAGCCGGACAGGTCACCGTGCAAGCGGGCGATGTCGTCGACGTGCTGCTCGAGCGGACCGAGGACCGGGAAGGCCATATCGTGCTCTCGCGCGAGAAGGCCGAGAAGATGAAGATCTGGGACGAGGTCGAACGCGCCTTTGCCGAGCGCAAGGTGGTCATCGGCCGCGTCATCGAGCGCATCAAGGGCGGCTTGGCCGTCGACATTGGCGTGCGCGCCTTCTTGCCCGGATCGCAGATCGATGTTCGGCCCGTGCGCAACCTCGATGCCCTGCGCGGCCAAGAGCTGCGCATGCGCGTCATCAAGGTGAACAAGAAGCGCGGCAACATCGTGCTGTCCCGCAAAGTCCTCCTCGAGGAAGAGAACGCCGAGAAGAAGAAGCACACGCTCGAGACGCTCGCCGAAGCCAAGGTGCTGCACGGGGTGGTGAAGAACATCACCGACTACGGCGCCTTCATCGACCTCGGTGGTATTGACGGGCTCTTGCACATCACCGACATGTCATGGGGCCGCGTCGGCCACCCCTCGGAGCTCTTCAAGGTCAACGACGAGATCGAGGTCATCGTCCTCAAATACGACTCGTCGACCGAGCGTGTCTCGCTCGGCCACAAGCAGCTCGTGCCCGACCCGTGGACCACGGTGATGGATCGCTACCCGGGCGGCGCGCGGGTGAGCGGGAAGGTCGTCAGCCTCACCGACTACGGTGCCTTCATCGAGCTCGAGCCGGGCGTCGAAGGCCTCATCCACGTCAGCGAGATGTCGTGGAGCAAGCGCGTCAAACACCCGTCCAAGATCCTCAACGTGGGCGATTCGGTCGACGCCATGGTGCTCGGCGTCGATCCGTCCGCGCGTCGCATCTCGCTCGGTCTCAAGCAGGTGGAAAGCAACCCCTGGCACGAGCTGGCTGAGAAATATCCGGTCGGCACGCGCATCAAGGGCAAGGTGCGCAACCTCACCGAGTTCGGCGCGTTTGTGGAGGTGGAAGAGGACATCGACGGCCTCATCCACATCTCCGACATGTCCTGGAGCAAGCGGATCAAACATCCGAGCGAAGTGTTGAAGAAGAGCGACGTGGTCGAGGCCATGGTGCTCAGCATCGACGCCGAGAATCAACGCCTCTCGCTCGGCCTCAAACAACTGGCCACCGACATCTGGGAAGACTTCTTTTCCCGCCACCATGTTGGCGACACCATCGAGGGCAAAGTCGTACGGCTGACCAACTTCGGCGCCTTTGTCGAGCTCGACGAGGGCATCGAGGGCCTCATCCACGTCAGCGAGTTCGACGATGCGCACGGGGGCGAGAAGATCGAGTTGGAGGTCGAGAAGACTTACCCGATGAAGATCATCAAGCTCAGTCCGGCGGAGCGCAAGATCGGCCTCAGCATTCGCGCGCTCAAGTCCGACGACGTGCGCTCAGAGTGGGACGTGTACTCGTCGTCGCAGGGCTCGGGTGGCGCCACGTTGGGCGAGCATCTGAAGCACAAGTAACGGCACTCGGCCGGCGAGTTGCCGCCCTTCGGTCCGCGGGTGCCGACATGATTCGAATGACCAAGGCGGAACTGGTCGAGGAAGTCTCGCGCGTCTCCGACCTCACGAAGAAGCACTCCGAGGTCATCGTCGACACCGTTTTCAAGAGCATCATCGAGGCGCTCCATCGCGGCGAGAAAGTCGAGCTCAGAGGTTTCGGCAGCTTTCGTCTCCGCAAGCGCGAGCCGCGCAAAGGTCGCAACCCCAAGACCGGGGACAAGGTGGATGTGCCGCCCAAGCGCGTTCCGTACTTCAAGCCCGGCAAGGAGCTGAAAGACCTCATCAATCGCGAGGCGGGCGACGACGTTCCACCGTCGCCAGCGGCCGCGGCCGATCGAGCCAGTTCAGAGTTCAGAGTTCAGAGCTCAGAGTAGAGGACGGGACCAAGCCGTCGCCGGCCTTGCTTTTTTGTCTCGAATGCCTTCAATCGACTCTGCACGCAGAATCCTGAGCTCTGCACCGACGTGGACCGTCTCTTCTCTCCCTGGCGGCATTCCTACGTGACCCGCGCCTCCAACGAGAGCGGCTGCGTGTTCTGTGACGCGCCAGCCAACGATCAAGGCCGGGCGCTCGTCATCCACGAGGGCCGGACCGGCTTTGTCATCCTCAATCTGTACCCGTACAACAACGGCCACCTGATGGTGGCGCCGCGGCGACATGTGGCCACGCTTGCCGGTCTCGCGCCCGACGAGCGCCTCGAGCTCATCGAGCTGACGCGGCGCGCCGAGATGGCGCTGACCGAAGCGTACCGCCCGCAAGGCATCAACGTCGGCATGAACCTTGGTCATTCGGCCGGTGCGGGCATCGCCGATCATCTGCACATGCATGTCGTCCCGCGATGGACCGGCGACACGAATTTCATGTCGGTGGTGGGACAGGTGCGTGTCCTTCCGGAAGAGTTGCCCCACACGGCGGCGCGCCTGCGTCCGATCTTCGCGAAGGTGTCGGAATGACGTTCGATCTCTCTCCCGAGCAACTCGAGCTGCGCGACGCCGCACGCGCCTTTGCGCGCGAGCGTGTCGCGGCGGCGGCCTCGTCCATCGACGAGCGAGCCGAGATGCCGGCGGATCTCATCGGCGACGCGGCGGCCTTGCTCGCGCGTGCTGGCGACGCCCAGGCGGCGGCGCTCGTCACCGAGGAACTGGCGGCAAGCAGCGCATCGCTCGCATTGAGCGTGGCGGCGGGCCTGGCCGGCCATGAGCTCCCGGGGTTGCGGGGAAGCCGCCTGCCCGGCAAGGGCGAGCTGGATCCGCGCCTACGGGTACTGGTCGGCGCCGTGGCGCTCGGCCTCGGGCGCGCCGCGCTCGACGCGGCTGTCGAGGTGTTCAAACGCGACGGCGAGCGGCCGAGCGGATTGACCCACGAGCGGCCCCATTGGGTGTTGGCGGACGCGGCGACCGAGATGGATGCCGCTCGCCTGTTGCTCTGGCAGGGAGCACAGACCTTGGCCGATGGGGCCGGCGAGGCCCGTATCGCTCTGGCGCAGACGCTGGCTGTCAGCGCCGCCGAGCGGGCGGTTGCGGCGGCGCTGCGCGTCGCAGGCGCGGAGGCTTACGAGCGCGGCGCCCAGCTCGAACGATTGTCGCGAGACGCGAAGACACTTTCGTTCGTGGGCGGCACGGAAGAGGATCACCGCCTTGTCGCGGCGCAAGGGTTCGCCGACTGAGGGCTCTGGTGGGCGGGTCGGCCGAGTGGGGCTGGTCGGGTCAAGCGGGTGAGACGGGGGAAGTGATGCGCTCCTGTACTTTGTGAATTCTCAAGATCCCTACCAGCCTCACTCGCCCTACCAGCCCACCTGCCCTACCAGCCACCGCCTATCCCATGACCTGTTTGGCAATCGTCATCAGCTGCATGTTCGACGTGCCTTCGTAAATCTGCCCGATCTTGGCGTCGCGGTAGAGCTTCTCGACCGGGTAGTCCTTGACGAACCCATACCCGCCGTAGAGATTGACGGCGAGTGAGGTGACGCGTTCGGCGGCCTCTGACGACACCAACTTGCACATCGCCGCTTCGGTGAGAAATGGCTTGCGCGCATCGCGCAAGCGCGCGGCGTTGTAGACGAGAAGCCGCGAGGTCTCGACGTCGGTGGCCATCCGCGCAATCTGGAACTGCACGCCTTGGAAGTCGGCGATGGTCTTGCCGAACTGTTTGCGCTCCTTGACATACTTGATGGTGTAATCGAGCGCGCCTTGCGCCAGCCCCACCATCTGCGCGCCGATGCCGATGCGCCCTTCGTTGAGCGTCTCGATGGCCACCTTGTAGCCTTTGCCGACTTCGCCGAGCACGCTCGACTTCGGCACCGCGCAGTCCTCGAACAGGAGCTCGCAGGTACTGCTCGCCCGGATGCCGAGCTTGTCCTCTTTCTTGCCCACCGTGAATCCAGGCGCACCGCGCTCCACGAGGAATGCCGTGATGCCGCGATAGCCGGCCTCCGGCTTCAGGTTGGCGAACACGATGAAGAGGTCGGCTTCGTTGCCGTTCGTGATCCAGAGCTTGCGACCCGTGAGGTGAAAGTCATCGCCAACTTGTGTGGCGCGCGTCGTCAGCGCAAACGCGTCGCTGCCGGATCCCGCTTCCGAGAGGCAGTAGGCCCCGATCGTGTTGGCGGCGAGCTTCGGCAGATACCGCCGCTTCAGATCGTCCGAGCCCCACCTGACGAGCGCATTGATCACGAGCGTGTTCTGGACGTCGACGAGGACGCCAATCGACGGATCGACGCGCGACAACGCCTCGACCGCCAGGACCGAGTGGAAGAATGTCGCGCCGCCACCCCCGTAGCTCTCCGGGACCTCGATGCCCATGACACCGAGAGCAAAGAGCTGGTCGATGAGATCGCGCGGGATCTTCCCGAGCTCGTCCATGTCACGAACGCGCGGTCGAATCTCGCGGTTCGCGAACTCGAACACACTGTCGCGAAAGAGTGTCTCGTCTTCGGCAAGCGCGGTCAGGGCCGACGCCGCGTCGAGCTGCTGGTGGGACATCGAGGCCTCGGAACGGTCGAGAAAAGCCAGTATCGAGAGAAGTGGAGATGCGATGTTATCATCGCAGAAACAGGCGGGCCAGCTTCCGCCAGGAAGGCAGACGATGCGGAAGACAGCATTGTGGTGGGCCGGGCACGCCTCGATCGCGTTCTTACTCGCGGCGACACTGGGCGCTCAAGCGCCATCCCCGCCGCCACCCGCGCCCGAGGAGCCGCAGGCTCCGGCGCCTGCCGAGCCCGCTGCGCAGCAGCCGACCTTCAGAGCCGGCATCAACTTCGTGCGCGTCGACGTCATTGTCACCGACCGCCAGGGCAACCCGGTCACCGACCTGACGCAGCAGGACTTCGAGGTATCGGAGGACAACAAGCCACAAGCCATCGAGACGTTCCGCCTGGTGAAGATCGACACGGCGACGCCCGTTGTCGTCAGCGGCCGTTCGATTCGCACGCGTGACGATGAAGAGACCGCCGCGGCCAACGAGAACGCGCGCATCTTCGTGTTCTTCCTCGACGACTACAACACACGGCTGGGCACGAGCATGTTCGCGCGCAAACCGCTCGTCGACTTCGTGCAGAACCAGGTGGGCCCGAACGATCTTCTCGCCGTGATGTACCCACTGAGCCCGCTCGACTCGGTCGTGCTGACGAGAAATCACGCCTCGGTGGTGAATGCGCTCGAGCGGTTCGAAGGGCGGAAGTTCAACTACGAGCCGCGCAATGCGATCGAGGAGAAATACGCGCTCTATCCTACCGAGGTCGTCGAGCGAATCCGGCGTCAAGTGTCGCTCTCGGCCCTCGAGGGGCTGTCGGTGAAGCTCGGGGCGCTGCGCGAAGGGCGCAAGGCCATCGTCCTGGTGAGCGAAGGTTACACGGCGATGCTGCCGCCACAGATGCGGGATCAGATCGCGGCCATGCCGGGCATGGGCAATCCCAATCGCAACAACCCTTCGGCGGGCGAGAACAACACGAACGAGGAGCGCGCACGCTTCTCGGCCGACCTCGACGTCCAGCGCGAGCTGCAGGATGTGTTCGATGCGGCCAATCGCAGCAACACGGCGATCTATGCGGTCGATCCGCGCGGCCTCACGACGGGCGACTTCGACATCACCGACAACATCTCGTTCCGAACCAGCGGCAACGCCCTGAGCGCCACGCAGGACACGCTGCGCGTGCTCGCCGATGAAACCGACGGCCGCGCCATCGTCAATCGCAACGATCTCGCGAAGGGGATGCAGCAGATCATCCGCGACTCGAGCTTCTACTACCTGGTCGGCTACAACTCCTCGCCGGCTCCGCAGGATGGCAAGTTCCACGAGATCAAGGTGCGCATCAAGCGCCCGGGCGTGCAGATTCGCGCGCGCAAGGGATACTGGGCGTTGACCGCGACCGAGGCCGTACGCGCGAATACCCCCGCCAAGCCCGGAGCTCCGTTGGCGGTGAGCCGAGCGCTCGCCACCCTGGCGCAGCCGACCGGTACCCGCTATGCCCGCACGTGGGTCGGCACCTCGCCCGGCGAAGGCGGCAAGACGAAAGTCACGTTCGTGTGGGAGCCGGTGGCCGCAGCCGCTGGCACGCGACGCGAAGAGGCCCGAAGCGTCAATCTGGTCGCGGCATCGCCCGATGGCGACCTCTATTTCAAGGGTCGGGTCGGCGATGAGCCGGCACCTGCCGCCGGGTCTGCCGACGGCGGCGCGCCGCCGGTCGCGGCGGCGCCGCGGGCGGGCGCGTCCGTGTCCTTCGAAGTACCGCCCGGCAAGCTGCAGTTGCGGGTGGCGATTGCCGGGGCCGGCAGTGGAACGCTCGATACCGACGACCGCGAAGTGGTCGTGCCCGATCTGACCGCTCCCGATCTGATGTTCAGCACACCGCGCGTGCATCTCGCCCGCAGCGCGCGCGAGCTGCAGCAAGTCACCAAGGATCTGACGGTCGCGCCGACCGCGTCGCGCGACTTCCGCCGCACCGACCGCGTGATCCTGCGCTTCGAGACGATCGGCACGGCTAACGTGGCGCCGACCGTCACGTCGCGGCTGCTCAATCGGCAGGGGCAGCGCATGGCCGATCTTGTCGTGGCCAAACCGGCCGACCCCGCGCAACCCTTCGTCGTCGATCTACCGCTCTCGAGCCTGGCCCCGGGCGAATATCTCGTGGAACTGGCGGCCGCGGTCGAAGGGCGCGAGCCGGTGACGGAGCTCGTCGCGTTCAGAGTCGGGAGCTAGGGCGTGCCGCTCGGGGACCCTTACGGGTGGGACCCTTGCGGGTGGGACTTCTCGCTCCGCTCGAAGTGGGGACGAGCGACGTTTGCTTTACCGCGCGAAGCGTGGTCTTACCCGAGCGTAGCGAGGGTCCGACCACGAAGCGGTCCCTTATAATGTTTCCAGATATGAAAAGTGTGCTGAACGGCGCCGAGACGCGCAAGCAGCGCTGGGAGCGCGAGGTGTTGCAACCAACCCTCGAGAAGTCGCCTGAGCGCGTGGGTCCGTTCACGACGATCTCGAACCGCCCCATCGAGCGGCTCTACGCGCCGGACGATGTGGCGGAGATCGACTATGCCACAGAGATCGGTGATCCCGGCGAGTTCCCGTTCGTGCGCGGCATCCATCCGACCGGCTATCGCGGCAAGTTGTGGACGATGCGGCAGTTTGCCGGGTTCGGGACGCCCGAGGAGACCAATCAGCGGTATCGCGACTTGATCGCCGCCGGCGGCACCGGGCTGAGCGTCGCGTTCGACCTGCCGACGTTGATGGGACGCGATCCAGACCACGAGCTGTCGCTTGGCGAGGTCGGCAAGTGCGGCGTCAGCATCATGTCGCTGGCGGACATGGAGCGGCTGTTCGACAGCATCTCGCTCGGCGACATCACGACGTCGATGACCATCAACTCGCCGGCGTCGATGATCTTCGCGATGTACCTCGTGGTGGCCGAGAAGCAGGGCGCCGATTGGCAGAAGATTTCGGGCACGATTCAGAACGACATCTTGAAGGAGTTCATCGCCCAGAAGGAGTACATCTTCCCTCCGCGGCCGTCGATGCGTCTCGTCACCGACGTCTTCGCGTTCTGCGCCAAGGAAGTGCCCAAGTGGAACACGATTTCGGTCAGCGGTTATCACATCCGCGAGGCCGGCTCGACGGCGCTGCAGGAGTTGGCGTTTACGCTGCGTGACGGCCTCGAATACGTGCAGTACGGTATCGACGCGGGTCTCGACGTCGACGAGTTTGTCCCCCGTCTTTCCTTCTTCTTCAACTCGCACAGCGATTTTTTCGAAGAGATTGCCAAGTACCGCGCCGCGCGCAAGCTCTGGGCCGAGGCGATGCGCGACCGCTTTGGTGCGAAGAATCCTCGCTCGTGGCAGCTGCGTTTTCATACGCAAACCGCCGGTGTGTCGTTGACGGCACAGCAGCCCTACAACAACGTCGTCCGCACCGCCCTGCAAGCGCTCGCGGCCGTGCTGGGCGGCACCAACTCGCTGCACACGAACTCACTCGATGAGGCGCTGGCCCTGCCGACGAAAGAGTCAGCCACCATCGCGCTTCGCACGCAGCAGATCATTGCCCATGAGAGCGGTGTCACGAACGTGGTCGACCCGCTTGGTGGGTCCTACTTCGTCGAATCGCTCACCCGCGACATGGAAGAGGGAACCCTGCAGTACTGGGAGGCGATCGATCGCCTGGGCGGCATGGTCGAGGCCATCGAGCTCGGCTATCCGCAGAAGGAGATCGCCGAAGCGTCGTATCAGTTCCAGCAGTCCGTCGAACGTCGCGAGAAGATCATCGTCGGCGTCAACGACTTCATTCAGCACGAGGAGAAGCCGCTGGAGATTCTGTACATCGACGAAACGGCGGCCGAGACCCAGCTCGCCCGGCTCGAAGCGCTCAAGCGCACCCGCAATAATAAGGAGGTGCGGCACACGCTCGACCGGCTGCGCGAGACCGCTCGAGGCACCGGCAACACGATGCCCGCGATTCTCGACTGCGTCCGCGCTTACGTGACGGTGGGCGAGATGTGCGATGCGCTGCGCGATGTGTGGGGGGAATACGAGGAAGTGCCGGTGATCTGAAGGCCTGAAGGCCTGAAGGGCCGCAGACCTGGAGGCTGGGAGGGAGGCGGGTTACTTCCCGCGACCGGGCAGCCAACCGGCAAGCCCAAGCCTTCGAGCCTCTCAGCCGCTGACCCTTACCCCATGAGCCAAAAAATTCGCGTCGTCATCGCCAAGCCCGGGTTGGACGGGCACGACCGCGGTGCCAAGGTCATCGCGCGTGCCCTGCGCGATGCGGGCATGGAGGTCATCTACACCGGCCTGCGGCAAACGCCGGAGCAGATTGTGAGCGCGGCGTTGCAAGAGGACGCGGATTTCATCGGCCTCTCGATCTTGTCAGGTGCGCATATGCACATCTGTCCGCGAGTGATGGATCTGTTGCGAGAGAAGGGGTTGGACGACGTGCAGGTGGTGATCGGCGGCATCATCCCGGACGTGGACATCCCAAAATTGAACGGCATGGGCATTCGCGGAATTTTCATTCCCGGCACGCCGATGCAGCGGATCGTCGATTTCATCAACGACAACGCGCGTCGCCGGGTCGATGCCTAGGGCGTCGAAACGCAGGAAGTAAGAAAACGCCTTCTGCGTTCTGCTTTTTTGCCGCCTGCCGCCTGCCGCCTGCCGCCTGCCGTTCTATTTCTACAGTGTGGCTGCACTGGCGCCGATATGGGCTAGTACACGTTTGCGGGCGAGGACATTCGCATCGTTGCCGTCGGGAACGGGCAGGAGGCCATCGACCGCATGGCCGACGACCCTCCCGATATCGTGCTGGCCGACGTCGGCATGCCGCTCCTCGACGGTTACGCGGTGGCCAGTTTCGTCCGTAACCATGACGCCCTGCGGGATGTTCCCGTCCTGCTCTTGGTGGGCGCTTTCGACCCGGTCGACGACGAGCGCGTGCAGGTGTCGGGCGCCGCAGGCATTCTCGTCAAACCGTTCGAGCCATCTCTCGTGATCAGCCGCGTCAAAGAATTGCTCGGCCTCGCTGGCCGGCCGCTGCAACCAACCACCCTTCCCACATCACCGGAAAAGGCGACCGTCGTTCCGGAGCCGACCGTCTCGGCCAACGCATCGGCAATCGCCGATTTCGAACCGGGATGGACGGAGGGTACGTCGCGCGATGCCTCGCTCGGCTCTCCAGCCAAGTCGCGAGGGACGGCTGGCGAGGTAGCGGACAACGGCCAATTTTCGATTGATGCGTTGTGGGCCGAAGCCACCGTCGCGCTCGCTTCGCCCCTTCACGCCGCCCATGCGCCATCACGTCCGGACGCAAGTGTCGCCGATGCTTTCACGGCGCTGCTCGCGGCCGAGCAGGGCGAAAGCGGCGCGCCGGTGGAGGCGGCGTCGCCTTCAGAGGATCAGGTGGAGGTCCTTATCAGCGAAGTCGCGCGTCGTGTCGCCGAGCAACTCGGCACGGCCGCCGTGCGCGAGCACGTCGACCGCATCGTGTCCGAGGTGGCCGAGCGCCTCGTGCGTGAGGAAATCGCCCGCATCCGCGGCGCCGTCTCAGCGCGCCAGGGATAAGGTCCGCAGATTAAGGTCGTCAGAGCGCGACAACGCTCAGTCCGTCGCCGCAGACGAATGGCGTCGATACAGGAGGATCAGGAGGGACTCCGGTCGAAAGGAGTGGTTCTTCGTGGTCTCGTGTTTATCTACCGCCTGCCGCCTGCCGCCCCTCTATTTGTCATCGCCCGAGCGAGGCGGTACGATGGTGGGCTTCAGCCCGTCCAGGGCGTCGCCATCAGCTATGAGCGCACAGCCATTCGCCGCCGTTCCTGACAAGCCCGCCCTCGAGGGTCTCGAAGACAAGTGGATCGCCCGTTGGGAAGAGGATAAGACCTTCCGCTTCGATCGGACTCGCCCGCGCGAAGAGGTGTTCTCGATCGACACGCCGCCACCGACCGTGAGCGGCTCGTTGCATGTCGGTCACGTGTTCTCTTACACCCATACAGATATCGTCGCTCGCTTCCACCGTATGTGCGGAAAGTCGGTCTTCTACCCGATGGGATGGGACGACAACGGCTTGCCCACGGAGCGGCGCGTGCAGAACTATTTCGGCGTTCGCTGCGATCCGTCGCTCCCGTACGATCCCTCGTTTCAGCCCCCTGTCGATCCGGCGAAGGCCTCCGGCTCGTCGCGCGCCGATTCGACGGACCGCTCCGCGCAAGCCAAGGCTCCTGGTTCCGGTCGCGGCAATCATCCGCTATCGGTGTCGCGGCCGAATTTCATCGAGCTGTGTAATCGCCTGACCGTCGAAGACGAAAAGGTCTTCGAGCATCTGTGGCGCTACCTGGGGTTGTCGGTGGATTGGTCGATGACCTACGCGACCATCGCACCGAATGCGCAGCGCATCTCACAGCTCATGTTCTTGCGCCTGCTGCAACGCGGACAGGCCTATCAACTCGAGGCACCAACGCTGTGGGATATCGACTTCAGGACGGCCGTGGCGCAGGCCGAGCTCGAGGATCGCGAACAACCAGGGGCATACTACCGCCTGCGTTTTGCCACCGCAGGCTTCTCGTCTCGCGACGACAGCCGCGCCTACGTCGAGATCGAGACGACGCGGCCCGAGCTTCTGCCGGCATGCGTCGCCCTGGTGGCGCATCCAGACGATGAACGCTACGAGTCGCTGTTTGGCAGCGAGGTGATCACGCCGCTCTTCGGCGTGCGCGTCCCGGTCAAGCCGCATCCACTTGCCGACCCCGAGAAGGGCAGCGGCCTCGCCATGATCTGCACGTTCGGCGACCTCACCGACGTGATTTGGTGGCGGGAGCTGAAGCTGCCGGTGCGAGCCATCATTCAGGCCAATGGCACATTAGCGCCGGTGGCGTGGAGCGAACGAGGATGGGAGTCGATCGATCACGCGCGCGCACAACGCGCGTACGACCGCATGGCCGGCTTGTCGGCGAAGAAGGCGCAGCCGGTCGTCGCCGAGCTCCTGCGCGAGAGCGGCGACCTCGTCGGCGAGCCGCGGCCCATCGTTCACAACGTCAAGTTCTACGAGAAGGGCGATCGTCCGCTCGAAATCGTCAGCAGCCGGCAGTGGTTCATCGCCACCATAAGATATCGAGACGAGCTGCTGGCGCGGGGCCGCGAGCTCGAGTGCCACCCGGACTTCATGCGCGCGCGCTACGAGAATTGGGTCAACGGGCTCAATGGCGACTGGTGTATCAGCCGCCAGCGGTTCTTCGGCGTTCCGTTTCCCGTCTGGTATCCGCTCACGCAAGAGGGCGTCGTCGATTACGCGCGTCCGATGGTGCCGCCGGAGTCGCGGCTGCCGATCGATCCATCAACCGACACGCCGGACGGCTTCGCCGTGGAGCAGCGCGGCCAGCCGGGCGGCTTCGTGGGCGATCCCGACGTGATGGACACGTGGGCCACCTCGTCGGTGACACCGCAGCTCGTTTGCGGATGGGAGTCGGACCCGGATTTGTACGCGCGCACGTTCGGCGCCCACGGCATGGATCTGCGGCCGCAAGCGCACGACATCATCCGAACCTGGCTGTTCTCGACCATCGTCCGATCGCATCTCGAAGTGGGATCGCTGCCCTGGAGACACGCCGCCATCTCCGGGTGGGTGCTCGATCCCGATCGGAAGAAGATGTCGAAGTCGAAGGGCAACGTCGTCACGCCCATGGCGCTGCTCGAGGAGTATGGCTCCGACGGGGTGCGGTATTGGGCCGCCCGAGGGGGTCCGGGTGTCGACACCGCCTTCGACGTGGGCCAGATGAAGATTGGCCGGCGTCTGGCCATGAAGCTGCTGAACGCCTCGAAGTTCGTCCTGACACGCAGTGACGAGGCGGGGGCGGTGACGCATCCTGTCGACCGCGGCATGCTCGATGAGCTGGCCACGCTGGTCGACGAGGCGACCACTGCGCTCGAGGCTTACGAATACACGCGCGTGCTCGATCGGACCGAGTCGTTCTTTTGGGGCTTCTGCGACAACTATCTCGAGCTCGTGAAGTCACGGCGCTACGGCGATCAAGGAGCAGATGCGGCGGCATCGGCGAACACTGCCATGCGCGCCGCGCTCTCGTCGCTGCTGCGCCTTCTCGCACCGTATCTGCCGTTCGTCACCGAAGAAGTGTGGTCGTGGTGGCAGCCAGGATCGATACATCGCGCGGCGTGGCCCTCGTCTCGCGAAATCCGCTCGGTGAGCGAACACGACCCCACGTCCGCGCGCGTCCTGGCTGTCGCTACGCAACTCCTTGGCGAGGTACGAAAGGCGAAGTCCGAGGCCAAACGGCCGCTGAAGGCGGCGATCGCTCGCGCCACCATCCGCGACACGGCAGAGCGCCTGGCCGCGGTCGATCAGGCGCAAGGGGATCTTCGTGCGGCCGGGAACATCGAGGCGGTGACCTTCGAGGTCGCTGCCACGCCGTCGCTCGAAGTCGAGTTCGCCGAGGGTGAATTGGTGGCGGAGACACGCGCATGAGTGCGGTTGCGGTTCCGCCGCCGGTCGAGGCCTACGCGGATCTCGTGCGACGAGCCCTGGCCGAAGACATCGGCACCGGCGATGTCACGAGCACGTTGACGGTCGACGCCGATGCTCGCGCCCGTGGGACGCTCGCCGCCAAGAGCCGTCTGGTGGTCGCTGGCCTCGACGTCGTGGCAGAGGTCTTCCGTCAATGCGATCCCGCGGCTGTCTTCGAAGTGCGCTGGGGGGACGGGTCGGTGTGCGACGAGGGAGATGCGATCGCCATCGTGACCGGGACGGCTCGCGCGCTTCTCTCGGCCGAACGAACCGCGCTCAATTTCCTGCAGCGCCTGTCGGGCATTGCGACCCTGACACGGCGCTTCGTCGAGGCGGCCGACGACCGCCTTACCGTGCTCGATACCCGGAAGACCACGCCGACGTTTCGCGAGCTCGAGAAGTATGCGGTTCGCTGCGGGGGCGGCACCAACCATCGCGTCCGGCTGGACGCCGGCGTGCTGATCAAAGACAACCATAAGCGTCTGGCAGGGGGAATCGCCCAGGCTGCCGCCCGTGCCCAGGCTGGTCAATCCCATGTCCCCGTCGAGGCAGAAGTCGAGACGCTCGACGAGCTGGATCAGGCGCTCGAGGCGGGAGTGCCACGTGTGCTGCTCGACAACTTCACCGTCTACGATATTCGTGAAGCGGTAAAACGGGTGGCGGGCAGGGCCAAGATCGAAGTGTCTGGCGGCATTACACTCGAGCGGATCGCTGAGCTTGCATCGACCGGGGTCGACTTCGTGTCGGTAGGCGCTCTCACGCACTCCGCGCCCGCCGTCGATATCAGCTTCGAGTTGGAAACGGCGTAAGAGGTGGTCCGCACTCTTCACGCCGAGCACTTTCCACTCTGCACTCACTCTGAACTCTGCACTCGACGCATGTCTCTTCTTCCCGAACCTCTTGGGGCTCCCGTCGAACGTGTGTGGTCGTCACTCGCACCGTTCGTCACCCGTGTGCAATGGCATCCCAGTGTCGGTTCCACGATGGACGTCGCGCTCCAACAAGCGCATCACGGAGCCGCCGCAGGGTTGCTGGTGGTTGCCGACGAGCAGACGGCGGGCCGCGGTCGTCGCGGCCAGGCGTGGGCGTCGCCGGCAGGGGCCGGTCTCTATTTTTCGCTGCTGCTGCGACCGCCACTGACAGGCGGCGACGAGGTGTTCGGTTCCGCATCGCGTTCTTCACCGGCGAGCTTGCTCACACTGGCGGCAGGAGTTGCGGTGAGCGAGGGGATCGAGACCGCGACGGGGCTTGATGTTTCGTTGAAGTGGCCGAATGACCTGCTCGTGGGACGGCGCAAGCTTGCCGGCATCCTCGCCGAAGGCGTGGAGCTCGGCACCTCGACGCAGGCGGTCGTGTTGGGAATTGGTATCAACGTCAACGAAGCCGCCTTCCCGGCGCCGATCGCCGATCGCGTAACCTCGATCGCCGCGGAGCTCGGTCGCACGCTCGATCGCGGTCACATACTGTCTGCCGTGCTCACTGCACTCGCTCGTCAATATCAGGTGCTGCTCCATGCGCGCTACGATGACGTCTTGGCCGATTGGCGCAAACGCGCGCCCTCGGCCTTCGGTCGAGAGGTCGAATGGGACACCCGCAACGGCGTCCTCTCCGGCGTGACCGCTGGCCTCGACGATGGGGGGGCGTTGCTCGTGCGGACGCGGCAGGGATTGGAAAGAGTCATTGCGGGTGAGGTGCGATGGTTGTAGTTCGGGCGCCTGGCGCGGGAACGACACCAGCGATCGAGTCAGGGCGCTACTGTCGAGACATTGAAGCCTACCTCTGCAAGAAGAACGAGGGGCACTTGATCCGGATCGTCGGGCCTTCCTTCGATCTCGTGTCGGGCTGGGCACAGGATGGTGTTCCGTTCAAGATCGCCTGCGCCGGTATCGACCGTTATTTCGAGCGCTCCGATCGGCGTCGCCCACGGCGTCGGCCGGTGCGGATTGAATTCTGCGGCGCCGACGTCCTCGATGCCTTCGATCAGTGGAAGAAGTCCGTTGGGGTCGCGCGAGTTGCAACGGGCGATCGCGATGAATCAGCTTCTTGGTCCGACTCGCCTGCGCTGTCTCGTCGAGGTCCATCGCTCGCGGGGCACCTCGAGCAGGTGGTCGCGCGGTTGACGGTCCGACGAGCCACTTCGACCCTTGCTCAGCCTGCGGCGGAGATTCTCGACCGCGCCGTTCGGGCCATCGACGCTCTTCAGAGCCGAGCGAAGCGTGCGCGCGGGGAGGCACGCGACGGCGTCATCTCGGAGCTCGCGGGCCTCGAAGACGAGGTGCTGACGGACCTGACCGCCACGCTGATGCCGGCCGAGCGTGCCGCACTCGAGGTGGAAGCCGAACAGGAGTTGGCCGCATTTCGTGCCCGCATGCCTGCCGATGCCTTCGCTCGGGCGCGACATGCGGCCTTCACGCGTCTCGTCAGAGACCGGTTCGTGCTTCCGCAGATCCGGTACGACTGATGGAGAGCGGCACGCGTCTGACCCTCGCGATCGACAAGCCGGCGGCGGGCGGCTCGATGATCGCCCGTTCCGAGGGGCGCGTGCTGCTCGTCGCCGGCGCCATTCCCGGCGAAGTCGTCGAAGCCGTCGTCGATCGCGTGCAGCGTGGCACGGTCTGGGCGTCGGTGACGCGCGTGCTGGAGCGATCGGCGGATCGCGTCGAGCCGGCCATCGATGAGACGTGCGGCGGAAGCGTGTTTGCGCATATCCGCTACGAACGCCAGCTCGCGCTCAAGCGTGACATCGTGCGCGACGCGTTCGCCCGACTGGGCCGTCTCCCGCTCGACGGTCCACTCGAAGTCGCCGCGTCGCCAGTCGCCGGCTATCGCCTGCGAGCCCGCCTTCACGTCGAGCGCGGCCGCGTCGGCTTCTACCGTGAAGGCACGCACGAGCTGTGCGATCCGCGTTCGAGCGGTCAGCTCCGTGACGACACGCTGAGCGTGATCGATCGGCTCGAGGGTGCCGTGCGGAGTGTGCCGCAAGCAAAGGTCACAGCGATCGAGCTGTCGGAGAACATCGTGGCGAGTGAGCGCGCGTGTCACCTGGAGCTGGCGCGGGACGGCGACCCCTCACGTCTCGGCGGAGCCAGCCAGATGTCGGAGCTCAGGGGCGTGTCCTCGGGCTCAGGACACGATTCGCGTCCACTCACACTCTGGGGCCAGCCGGAGGTCGTCGACGAGATCGAGGTGATCAACGGCGGCGGGGCGGTCGTGTCGGCCAAGCTCGTTCGCCATGCTCGATCCTTCTTCCAAGGCAATCGCTTCCTCGTCACCGCGCTGGCCACGCGCGTCGGCGATCTGGTGCCGAATGGACGGATGATCGACCTTTACGCCGGCGTCGGGCTCTTCGCCGTCACCCGTGCGGCGCGAGGCGGCGTCGAGGTGACCGCCGTCGAGGGGGACCGAGCGGCCGCCGACGATTTGCGGCGCAATGCCGATCTGACGGGTCACGTGACCGTGCACCGTCAAGCCGTCGAGCACCTGCCCGCGTCGCTGCCGCACCCGACGTCGACCACGGTGGTCGTCGATCCGCCGAGAACCGGACTCTCGACGGCTGCGAGGCGTTTGCTGGTTGGGTGGCAGGCGGCACGGCTCGTCTACGTGTCGTGCGACGTCGCCACGCTTGCGCGCGACGCGCGCACGTTGGTCGATGCGGGGTTTACCATCAGCAGCGTCGAAGCGTTCGACTTGTTCCCCAACACCGCGCACGTCGAAACGCTGGTGGTCTTCGACAGGGCTGGTGGGCCGGGTGGGCCTGGTCGGGCGGGTTGGATTAGGTAGGGCGGGGAGGCCCGCTGAGGCGGGTGACTGGTGAGGAACCCATCCAACGTCTATTCCTACCAAGCGCCGGCCGGCGAACTCCATGGCTTCCACGACGCCATCGGGTGCGGTGGCCGTGACTTCCCAGCCCGTCGCCACGTTCTTCACCGCCTGATGGTGGCGGCTATTGACCTGACACGTGTCGCCACCTTCGAGCTTGTCGCGCATCAGCGTCCACAGCACGGAATTCTTGGTCACCCACACTTCGTGAGCAATCGCGAACCGGGGTTCCGGCACGCTGTGGGGCAGCGCGCCGTCGACCATGGTCGGCACGTCCTGGATGAGGGTGCCGCCGAGTGCCACGTTCAGCACTTGCATGCCGCGGCAGATGGCGAGGATCGGTCGATCGGCCGCGAACGCGGCACGCGCCAAATCCATCTCGAAACGATCACGTCCCGGCTCGGCCGCGGCGAACGTCGGGTGCCTGGCTTCGCCGTACAGCGCGGGGTCCACGTCCCCTCCACCGGTGAGCAGCACACCGGCGGCCCGCCGCACGACGTCCGCGATGGGGTCGCCGACGGCGAGCTCCTCGGGCTCGCCGCCGACGCGACGCACAGACTCGAGATAGTCGGCCATGGTTCGACAGGGCGATACGGCAATGACAGACATGAGCTCTCCAAGTCACATCCGCGGGGGCGCGGCGATGCCCATCACGTCGAGCGTCTGCGACAACTGCTGGTGAAAGTAGATGACCGCGGCCGCGCGCCAGAGACGGACGTCCGTGCGCTCTTCGTTGAGGATTGGGGCCTTGTGGTAGAAGCCGTTGAACAGTTGCGCCAGTCCGAACGCGTACTTGGCGAGAACCGAGAACTCCATCGAGCGCACGATCTGTTCGACGACTTCGTCCAAGCGCGCTGCTTCGAGCATCAGCGACCAAAGCTCGTGGTCGCCGTCGAGCGCATCGGGTGCCGTCGTGACCAAGGCGGCCAGCACGGCCTCCTGCGTCAGACCCTCACGGTCGTGCAGCTTTTGAAAGATGTTGGCGGCCCGCACCAGGGCGTACTGCAGGTAAGGACCGCTCTCCCCTTCGAAGCTCAACGCCTCGTCGATGTCGAACGCGATGACCTTGGTGCGCGAATACTTGATCATGAAATAGCGCACCGCTGCAACGCCGATCGTCTCGGCGATACGGCGCCGCTCGGTTGCGGCGAGCACGGGATTGCGCCGCTCGACTTCGACGGCAGCCTTCTCGATGATGCGGTCGAGCAGATCATCCGCCTTCACACCGAGCCCTTTTCGTCCCGACACCTCGACAAACGGTCGTTTCGCGTCGTCCGACTCGGGCGGAGGCGCGAAACCGAGCTCTCGGGCGGTGGCGTGCGACAACGCCACCATCTCGTACGAGAAATGTGTCAAGCGCTCGGCTTCGTCGGGATGGCCGATGGCGACGAGCGTCTGCTTGAGCAGCTTCTGCAAATACGACTGGCGAACGTCGATCACGTTGAACGTCGCCGCAGCATGACCGAACGACGGATGGTCGGCCTCGGCGAGCTCGGCGGCGCTCGTCGTCGCCCACACCGTGATGCCGTCGCGGCGGGTCGCGAAGCGACGATAGTAGAAGTCGCGGCCAAGCAGACCCGACTTCCACATCTGGTACGCCATGTCCTTGCCAACGTAGGTCACCGTGCCATTCGACCGCACGATGACCTTCTCCCGCTGCTCGGCGTCGGGATCCTGGTCGTCACTCTCGCTCGACGCCCCGTCATCGTCGATCGCCATCACCCAGCAGCCGGCCAGACGGCCGGCCGTCTGGAGAAAGACGGCGCCCGTCTCTTTCAGAATGTCGAATGCGCGCGCCCAGAACTGCAGTCGCAGGATGTCGCCCTCCCAGGTGAGCAGCTCGTAGTCGATGCCGAGCCTCGCCATCGTGTCGAGATGACATCGCACGATGCGATCCGCGACAAAGGCGGCCATGTCGGCGGCAGGATTGCCACCACGCTCGACATCGTGCAGCGTCGCCGAGCGAATCTGCAGCCGCTCCTTGTCGTGCGCATACCAGTCGGTGACGCGCGCGTACAGATCCCAGCAGTGATAGTCGAATCGTGTCGTGTCGGCCAACTGGCGGACGGCGGCGATGTCCAAGCCTTCGAGCTCCTTGAAGCCGACGACGACGTCCGCCACTTGCACGCCCGTGTCGTCGATATAGTTCTGCACCTCGACCGGGGTCCCGCGCCAGCGCAGCGCGCGCACGAGCGTGTCTCCGAGCGCAGCGTTTCGCAGGTGGCCGATATGAGCCGCTTTGTTCGGATTGATGGCCGTATGCTCGACAATCGTCTTGGCAGAATTGCCAGGCGACGAACCCAGACGCGCCGCCAGGCCAAGGCGCTCGAACGCGAATGTGTGACGGTCGAGAAAGACGTTCAAGTAGCCGTTGGGCGCGGCTTCGACGCGCGAGATGCCGGCGAGCTGTCCGAAGGACGCGGCAATCTCCTGAGCGATGACGCGAGGCGATTTGCGCAGGCGACGGGCAAGGTCGAAGGCCACGGGCAGCCCGAGGTCGCCGAACGTCCGATTCGGCGGATACTCGACGGCCACGGCGACCTCACCGAGATCGTGCGAGGGATAGAGCTCGTCGAGGAGGACGCGCACGCGGTCCCTGACCTGATCGTGAAGGGGCAGAATCATGATGAGGCGAGCGATGTCAGCGGCGCGCGGATAGGCGTGCCGTTCGCGACGTCAACGGCATGGCGCTGTCGTTGACTCGCTGTGGGCGGTGCAGTACGCTTTTCGTCACGAGCGTCCGCGATCGTTGTCACGCGCATCCGCATAGCGGCGGGCGCGGGCATAATCGTCCGGCGTATTGATATTGGTCAGCAACACGCCATCCGGGTCGAATCGGGACACGTCGCTGGGATCGATGTCCCGTACATGGAGCCCGTCGAGTGCATCGACGACGCGCAGGGCACCGCGATCGAGCCGTTCCTTCAGCGTTGGCGCAACGCGGCGATCGTAGACCGCGCACAGCGGATGCCTCCCGATCGCCGTGCGCGGAACCGCCGCGTCCACGCCGTCGGCCTGCACCGTCAAATAGCGAAGAAACGATGCGCTGATGAACGGCATGTCGCTCGCGAGCACGATCACATGGTGTCTGGGCGCTGTCAGTAAAGCAGTATAGACTCCGCCGAGCGCGCCGGCGTGGTCGACCGCATCCGAGACGACCGGCACCGGCGGCAGATCGTCTGCATCGTATCGGCCCACGATCACGATATGCTCGACCTCGAGCGATCGAAGACAGTCGAGGTGCCGGGCCAGAATGCTTTGCCCGCCGATCACGAGCTGACCCTTGTCGCGTCCGCCAAGGCGCCGCGCCTGGCCGCCCGCGAGAATGGCCGCCGACCACATGGAGACCGTCGTATTGGTGCCTACGTTATCAGAAGTCACCGGCACGCGTCATGGCTGACGCGGTCATCGGCCACATCCTGATCGCCAGTCCCCGTTCCCGCGGCGGCAGCGTGAGGGCGGCCGTCGTGCTTTGGCTGTCATTCGTTGCCGCCGCCTGGCCGGCGGCCGGGCAGGCGCCGCCCGATACGCTCATCATGCCGTTCGACAACTCGACTGCCGAGCCGCGACTGTTCTGGCTGTCGGAAGGCTCGGCTGTACTGGCCTCGGCGCTCGTCGAAGAAATGGGCGGGCGGCTGATTACTCGCGACGAACGTCTTCGGGCGTTCGAGCGCTTGCAGTTGCCCGCCGCGGCCGCGCTCAGTCACGCCACGATGATCAAGGTCGGTCAACTGGTTGGCGCCGGCGAGGTGGTCGTTGGCGCCTACGACGTCGTGGGAACGCAGCTCACCGTGCGCGCGCGCATCATTCGGCTCGATACCGGTCGCTTGCTTCCCGAGATTTCCGAAAGCGGCCCGCTGAGCGAGATGGTGACGATCTATTCACGCCTGGTTCGCTCCTTGCGCGGGGACACGACGAGCGGGGCGCCGCCAACACCTGTGCTGTCGTCACCGGTCGCGTTCGAAGCGTATGTCAAAGGGCTCATCGCCGAGACCCCGGTCACGCAGGTGGAGTATCTCGAGCAGGCCTTGAAGCTCGCGCCGGACGATCGCGTGCGTCTCGCGCTTGCCAGCGTCCTCGGCGAACAGGAGCGTCATCAACGGGCGCTCGACGTGCTGTCCGCCGTTGCGCCGGCAGGCCGCCATCACCGCCAGGCGCGCTACACCGTGGCGCTGTCGCTGCTCGGTCTGACGCGTTTCGACGAGGCTCTCGACGTGTTGAAAGCCCTCGATGCAGACCAGCGCTCGGCGGTCGTCCTGAATGCAATGGGCGTCGTCCAGCTTCGCCGCGGCGGCGCGCCGCCCGACGCGCGGCCCACCTACTATTTCAGTCAGGCGTCCGAGGTCGAGCCGGCCGAAGCCGACTACTTCTTCAATCTCGGCTACGCCTACTGGCAAGACCGGGATCCGCAGGCGGCCATCTACTGGCTGCGCGAGGCGGTGAGGCGCGATCCCACCGACGTCGATGCCCACGAGGTGCTGGCGAGCGTGCTGCAGCACACGGGATCGACGGCCGAAGCGGCCCGCGAACGCGAGCTCGCGCGGCGCCTGTCCGAGTCGGGCCCATCCCAGGGCACAGCAGATTCGAGGGGCGAGGTGCCGCGCGGACTCGAGCGATTGCGCGATCGGCTCGAACGTGGCGGCACGCGTGTCGACTCGGTCATCGCCGCGAGCGGCCAGCGCGATTCGGCGGCGTTGGCTGCCTTCCACCTGGACGCCGGACGCCGCGCCTTCGAGCGTGAGGCCGATCGCGAAGCCGAACAAGCGCTCAAGCGCGCTCTGTTTCTTTCTCCGTATCTCGCCGACGCGCACTTGCTGCTCGGCCGGCTCTACCTGCGCGGCGGTCGCACGGCGGATGCCATCGACACGTTGAAGATCGCGCTGTGGAGTGAAGAGACCGCGGCGGCTCACCTCGTCCTGGCCGAGGCGTACTTCCAGATACAGGAGATGACGGCCGCGAAGGCTGAAGTCGACCGGGCCCTGGCACTCGAACCCACGTCGGCGGACGCCAAGAAGCTGCAGGAGCGGATTGCGAGTAAGCCGCCCGGCTGAGCCATCCGCGGTGCATTGGCTCAAGCCCTCGCTGGAGCATGCTAAAATCAGACAGGTCAAACGCTTGTCGGGATCGTGCGAAG
>JAIVJN010000018.1:26482-32108 GCA_020200025.1 Acidobacteriota bacterium
GGCCACCACCGGTGAGCCCGCCGGCACCGGCTTCGCCATTCAAGTGGCAGCCCTCCGCGAGCGCTCCGAAGCGGACGCGGTCGTGCGGCGGCTCTCGGGCAAGGGCTATTCGGCCTACGTGGTCGCGCCCGCCGCCGGCACGGCGTCGGTGTATCGAGTGCGCGTCGGCAAGTTCAAGGAACGGCGCGAAGCCGATTCCATCGCGGCGCGGCTTCAGAAGGAAGAGCAGTTCAAGCCCTGGATCGTTCGCTAGCACTTCTGTCGGGCGCGCTGCTCGCGCTCTCATTCCCTCGATACGGTCAGCCCGTTCTCGCGTTGGTCGCCCTGGCGCCGCTGTTCGTGGCTTTGAGCGGATGGCGAGGGCGCCCGGGCGTGTGCCCCGGTGTGTCCACCGGCCGCGGATTTCTGCTCGGGCTGTTGACCGGCTTGGTGCACTTTGCCGGTACCGTTTATTGGATCGGTGAGACGGTTCAGACCTTCGGCGGCCTCGGAAGGCCAGTGGCGGTGCTCGTTGCCGGGCTGCTGGTGCTGTACATGGCGACGTTCGTTGCGCTCGCGGGGGCGGCCAGCGCACTGGTCATCCGCCGCCACGGCGCGCGGGGTCTCGTGTTGGCCCCGTTTGCCTGGGTGGCGACCGAATATCTTCGCGGCCACCTGTTCGGCGGGTTTCCCTGGATCCCGCTCGGCAATGCCGTGGTGACGCTGCTGCCGATCGCGCAGCTTGCGAGCGTGGTGGGCGTTTACGGCGTGTCTCTCTATTTGGCGTCGATCAATGCCGCGTTCGCCTTCGTCCTGGTGGCGACCGCCCGCGACCGACTCAAGGCGGCGGCGGTGGCGACGGCGCTGGTCGCTGCGGGCTCGATCTGGGGCGGGGCCCGGCTCTCCGCCAGCGTGCTCACAACTGCCGGTACTCCTGTTCGCATCGGCGTCGTCCAAGGCAACGTTCCACAGGAAGAGAAGTGGGATCGCTCCCGCGCGGGGGCCATTCTCAGCCGCTATCTGTCGATGACGCGGGAAGTGGCGAAGGAAGGCGTCGACGTGGTGATGTGGCCGGAATCGGCCACGCCGTTCTACTTCGACGAGGATCCGGCGGGCGCGGCTGCCGTGCGCGCGCTCTCGCGGGAGCTCGCCACGCCGATCCTCTTCGGCACCGACGAAGTCGAGCGCCGCTCGCCCGATCGCTATTTCAACTCTGCGTTCGTGCTCGATCGGGCGGGTGCGACCGCCGCAGTCTACCGCAAGATCCACCTGGTGCCGTTCGGCGAATACGTGCCGTTTCAGCAGGCCTTGTTCTTCGTCGCGCCGCTCGTGGACGCGGTCTCCAATTTCTCGGCCGGCACACGGGTCACGCTCCTGCCGATTGCCGGACACATGGCGAGCACGGCCATCTGCTATGAAGTCGTCTACCCGCACTTGATCCGCGAAGGCGTGCTGAATGGCAGTGAGCTCTTGACGACGATCACCAACGATGCGTGGTATGGGCGATCGTCGGCGCCGTTTCAGCACTTCGAGCTGGCTGCGATGCGGGCGATTGAACAAGGACGTTATCTCGCGCGCGCGGCCAACACGGGCATCAGTGGCTTCGTCGACCCGTACGGCCGGGTCCTCAGCCGGACCCGCCTCTTCGAGACGACCACGCTCGTCGGCGAGGTGCGATTTCTGCAGCAGCTCACGCTGTATGCGAGAATTGGCGATCTCACGGCGCAGATCGCGGTCCTCGTGACGCTCCTGAGTATTGCGGGCGCGCTATGGTCAGCGCGCCCCTCGTAGACTAGCCACGAGCGAGCCAACCAGGTTGCTCTCGTGAAGCCAACCAGGTTGTCCTTGTGAAGGCAACCAGGTTGCTCTCGTGATGACCCGGTTGGGTGACAAGGAGCCCATTGTGCCTCTAGAAATCGACGATCTCATCCGCCGCTCCCAAGACTTGCTCAAGCGTGCCCACAATCTGCGGAGCTATCTTTGACGCCGCACATTCACCCGACGAGTTGAGCGCGCTCGAAGCCCGCATCTCCGCGCCGGACTTCTGGAAGGACCAGGCGGAGGCGCAGAAGGCGCTGCAGCGCCGGCGGCGCCTCATCGACGATCTCGAGCTACGCGGGTCGCTGGTGCGGAAAATCGACGATCTCGGCGTGCTGCTCGAGTGGGCCGACGCCGGCGAGGAGGTGACTGACGATTTGCAGGGCGCACTCGATGCCCTCGATGCCGAGGTGGACAGCGCGGAAGTAAAGAAGATGCTTGGCGGCGAGCACGATCGCGCCAACGCGATTGTCAGCATCCATCCTGGGGCGGGCGGCACCGAATCGCAGGACTGGGCCGAGATGCTGCTCCGCATGTACTTGAAATGGGCGGAGCGCCGCGGTTTCAAGCGCGATGTGCTCGATTATCAGCCCGGTGAGGAGGCCGGGATCAAAGGCGCGACGATCACCCTCAACGGTGAGAACGCTTTTGGGTTGATGGCCGCCGAGGCCGGCGTCCACCGCCTCGTGCGCATCTCTCCGTTCGACCAGGCGGCGCGCCGGCATACGTCGTTCGCCTCCGTCTACGTGTGGCCCGAGATCGAGGACGACATCGCCATCGATATTCCCGAAAAAGACCTGCGGATCGACACCTATCGGTCGAGTGGCGCCGGCGGCCAGCACGTCAACGTCACCGATTCGGCCGTCCGCCTCACCCACCTTCCCACGGGCATCGTCGTCTCGTGTCAAAACGAGCGCTCGCAGCACAAGAACCGGGATGTCGCGATGAAGGTGCTCAAGGCGCGACTCTTCGATCTGAAACAGAGGGAGCAGCAGGCCAAGCTCGAACAGATCGGCGGCACGAAGAAGGACATCGCCTTTGGGAGCCAGATTCGCAGCTACGTCCTTCAGCCGTATCAGATGGTGAAAGACCACCGCACGAAGCTGCAGGTGGGCGACGTCAATCGCGTGCTCGATGGTGACATCGACAGCTACATCAAGACGTATTTGATGC
The DNA here is from genome assembly GCA_020200025.1 of Acidobacteriota bacterium. Taxonomy (GTDB): domain Bacteria; phylum Acidobacteriota; class Vicinamibacteria; order Vicinamibacterales; family UBA2999; genus JAIVJN01. Next base: position 29,453 of record JAIVJN010000018.1, read on the forward strand.
AAAAGAGCTCGGGGACACTCGGCGTTGCGCAACCCGATGTCGATGAAGACTAAAAGCCTCAAAGATCGCCACGAAGGACACCAAGAAGGTTGTTCTCCTCTTCGTGGTGTTCGTAGTCTTCGTGGCTGACGTTTCCAGCTACTGTCTTGCGGGCTGGGTGCCGCTGATGAAGGCTTCGTTGATGGCTCCGTCAGAACCGTCGGCGACCGCTTCGCCGGTGGCGCGATGGATGGGAACGAAGATGATGTTGCCCGGCGGCTCGAAGCGGGGCGGGTTCTGGCGATCGCCGGTCAGATCGATGTAGGCCCGCATGAAATCGGTCCAGATGGGCAGGGCGGCCGAGGAGCCGGTCTCGGCCGGACCGAGCGGCTTCTTCTCGTCGTAGCCAACCCAGACGCCAACGGTGATGTTCGGGTCGAAGCCGACGAACCAGGCATCCGTGTAGTCGTCGACGGTACCTGTCTTGCCGGCGAGCGGCCAGTCGAGCGATGCCGCGGCGGCGGCCGTGCCGCGCAGCACGACGCCGCGGAGCAGGTTGGTCATCACGTAGGCGGTGTCGGCGCGGATCGCGTCGCGGGGCTGCGGGCGGTTGTCTTCGAGGCCGTTGTTTTCGCGGTCGGTGACCGCCGTCACCTGATATGGCTGCAACCGCACGCCGTTGTTGGGGAAGGCCGAATAGGCGCTCGTCACCTCGAGAAGCGTCGCCTCGGCGGCCCCGAGGGCGGTCGAAAGATAGGGTGGAAACGCTTCCGGGAAGCCGAAGCGCTTCGCATACTCGAGCACCTGCGCCGGCCCCAGCATGTCCATGACCCGTACAGCCGGGATGTTGCGCGACTGCTCGATCGCGCGTCGCAGCGTCACCGGGCCCTCGAACCGGCCGTCGTAGTTGCGCGGGCTGTAGGGGGGCTGTCCGGCGCCGGCGTTGAACGACGTCGGCTGGTCGATGAGGATGGTGGCGGGCGTCAGTCCGCGATCGATAGCAGCGGTGTAGAGGATCGGCTTGAACGTCGAGCCCATCTGCCGGTAGGCCTGGGTGGCGCGGTTGAACTTGCTGCGCGCAAAGCTGGTCCCTCCCACCATGGCCAACACCTGCCCAGTACGGTTCTCCACCGCGACCAGTGCGCCCTGAATGATTGGCGGCTGTTCGAGCGCGAGTGCTGCCGGCTCGCCGTTCTCGCCAAGCTTCGTCACTTCGACCTCGACGAGGTCGCCCGCTTTCAGCAAGTCGACGGCCTTGGTGCGTCGTGTCCATTTGAAGGCATCTGGAACGAGATCCAGCGTGGCACGGCCAATACGGAGTCGCGCGCGGCCGGCCGCTTCTTTTGGCTCGACGTCGACCACCACGGCCGGAACGATGTCGCCTTCGCCAATCGGGCGTGACCAGCGCTCGTGGCGGAATGCGTCGATCTCGTGCCCCTCGCCCACGACATTGCGGGTGGGACGTCTCGTAGAGGGCCTTGGCGCCGTACTTGGCCTCGACGTACTTGCGCACTTCTTCGAGATAGTACGGAGCCACGGACGAATCCTGCCCCGGGTTCCCGCGCGTGACGATCGGCGCGGCCATTGCCGCCTCGGCATCCTGGGGCGACACGAAGCCCTCTTCGGCCATACGGTTCAGCACATAGTTGCGGCGCCTCACCGCGGCATCCATGTGCACATAGGGGCTCTGCCTCGCGTTGCCTTGAAACAGCCCGGCGATGAGCGCCGCTTCGCCCAATGTGAGGTCGCGCGCCGGCTTGCTGAAGTACAAACGCGACGCGGCCTCGACCCCGTAGGCACCGTGACCGAAGTACATCTGATTGCAATACAGCGTGAAGAGCTCGGACTTCGTATACCGCTTCTCGAGCTGAACGGCGACCAGCGTCTCTCGAATCTTCCGCTCCCAGGTTCGATCGAATCCGACTTCCGGAAACATCTGACGCGCAATCTGCTGGGTCAACGTGCTTCGCCCCGGAGTGCGCCGCCCCGGGATCAGGTCTTTGATGGCCGCCAACATCATCCGCGACACGCTGAGCCCCGCGTGGGCGAAGAAGTCGGAGTCTTCGGCCGCCAGGATGGCCTGCCGCAGCACCTCGGGAATCGCCGAGTATTCGATGACGACACGGCGTTCGACGGCGAAGTCGCCGACGAGCGATCCATCGCGCGCCATGACGCGCGTGATGGTGCTCGGTGCGTAGGAATCGAGACGCGTGATCTGCGGCAGGTCGTCGGAGTAGGCGAAGAGCACCCCGCTCAACGTGCCGAGAAGCGCCGCCACGATGAAGAGGGCGGCGATGCCGGCGTGACGGGCGATGCGGACGACGTAGGTGGTGGGCACTTCGTGAATTGGAGGATGGGGTGAGTGGGTGACTGAGTGATGGTTTCGTGAATGGGACTCAGCTATTTTCGTGAGTGACTGTCAATCACCCATTCACTCCTGCTCCCACTCCCCCATTTCAGCGAGGTGGCCGTCGTGCGGCGCCGCGCGAGCCACCCTCGCCTCCACTCGGACGGCTCGAGGGCGGAGGAGCGGCCGACGATCCGCTCGACCCGTCGCGAGCGCGGCCCGCGCTGCTGGGATTGCGCGCTCCGCCAGAGGATCGGCCACCGCCCTCGTACGACTGTCCTTCGCGTCCCGATGGGGCGCCGCGCTGGCGGTCGCCGCCATCGTCTGCAC
>JAIVJN010000190.1 GCA_020200025.1 Acidobacteriota bacterium
ACACGCGGGCGGCGGCATGGGGCGACTTCGACGCTGACGGCGATCCCGACCTGTACGTCGGCTTTGCCGACGGCAAGACCCGCGCGCGCTTCTATCGCAATGACGAGAAGGGCACGCGCTTCACGGACGTCGCCACGGCAATCGGCATCGAGCTCGCGGGTGTGAGCCGCCAGCCGGTCTGGATCGATTACGACGGCGACGACGACCTCGATTTTTTCGCCGCGTTTCGCGACAAGCCCAATCGACTGTTCAGGAACACCGCCGGCCGATTCGTCGACGTGTCAGCCGAATCGGGCATCGACGACCCGCGCAAGACCGTCGGTGCCGTCTGGTGGGACTTCGACCAGGACGGCGATCTCGACGTGTTCGTGGCCAATCAAGAAGGCGACGCCAACGGATTCTTTCGCAACACCGGCGGACGATTCACCGATGTCGCCGGCCAGTTGGGCGTCGACGCCACTGGTCGTCCCAAGGACGAGGGTGGCGTTGGTCCCGCTGTCGCTGATTACGATCTCGACGGCGATCTCGACCTGTTCGTCGCCAACTACGGGAAGAGTGCTCTTTACCGCAACGATCGCGGCAAGGCATTCACTGAAGTGGCGAGCGCTGTCGGCATCGACGTCCGCACGCACGTCACGACGGCGGCCTGGGGTGACTACGACGCCGATGGGTGGGTTGACTTGTATCTCGCGGGCTTTCTCGCCGACCAGCCGCACTATCGCGACTGGCTCTTCAGCAACGGGAGCGGGAAGGCTGGCGAACGGCACTTCACCGACGTGCTGCCGGAGGTGCTGCGCACGCACGATGCGACCCACGGCGTGCAATTCGTTGACTTCGACCGCGACGGCGCGCTCGACTTGTCCCTCACGAACAATGACGCGAAGGGCGGCCACTACCTGCTGCGAAATGCCGATGTGGGGAGCGCGCGCGGTTTTTCGGTGCGCGTCACCGATGCCCAAGGGCACTTCACCCGTGCAGGCGCCGAAGTGCGCGCCTACACGCCAGGCACGCGCCGGCTGCTCGCGTCGGGCCTGGTCGATTCCGGGAGCGGATACTGCGCGCAGAGCGCGGGGCCCGTGTTCCTCGGTGTGCCGCCAGGAACCGGCCGTGTGGATGTGGAGATCACGTTACCCGCGCAAGGTGGGCGGACGACAATGACGATCGGCAACCTCGATTCAACCGCATTCAAGGCGACCCAGGTCGAGGCGCGGGTCCCGGTCAAGCCGCCGACCGGGAAGAAGTGACGCCACACGTTGCAACCGCCTTGCCTCGCGAAACGAAATCGGGTTTCGTGTCGCGGAGCTATGCCGGCTGCGTCATCGCTCGGCGAGCGTCGGCCGCACGGCGCTCGCTTGCCGCCGAGCGAAGCATGGTGATCGACGTATAGAGGATGACGACCAACACGAGGACGCGGACCGCAAGCGTGGGTAGCGACGTCACGAGCCAAATCGCGAGCAGCACGGCCAAGGGGCCGCCGACCGCGAGTCCGATCGCCGCGCGCAGGTTGTAGCTGTCCTTGCGGATGAATTGGATGCTCGCGACGGGCATCAGGAAGGCGCACGAGCCCATCATGATGGGAAAGGCCGCACTGGGATCCATGCCGAGCACGCTGACGAGGACCATACACGGAGCGTAGAGGCCGACACCGAGGGTCATCAGCGCGCCGAGGATGAAGTTCCCGCCAACGCCCAATGCGAGCTTCCCCCCCGAGAGAGCCAATGCCTCTCCGCCCGGTGCCAGGTTCAGCAACTGCGCCAGCACCACGACCGAGGCGCCCAGGAGCGCCGTCCCCATTCCGACCTGGACGCTCCGGCGTGAGAACCCGGCGACGATGCCGGCACCGAGCCAGGCTCCGGCGCAGGCCGCGGCGATCATGAGGAACAGGGTGCGAAACTCCACCTGCACCACAGCAATGAACACGAGCGCCTGGATGACGGAATTCACCGCGTGCCCGACGTTCAGCGTGCCCGGAATCTGCTGGTCGGGGACCAGTCGCCAGAACCGATAGGCGGCCGTTGTCGTGGCGAACGAACCGATACCGAGCGTATCGAAGAAGTTGGTGACAAAGCCGATGCCGAGATGCTTGCCGGTCGGGCGAACCGGCTCGTCGCTGCCGTGCGCCCGCGCCAGCCGCTTGCGACGGGCCAGGGCGATCCAGATAGCGAAATAGGCGAGCGTCAGCGCCACGAGCGCAGCCAGCAGCAGGGTCTTTGCATCCATGAGGTGGATTCTAGCCTAGCAGCCCGTGGCGAAGGTCCCGACGGCATTCGACCGGCGATCCATCCCCGCGGGCTGCGTTGCTCCTCCGTTAAACATGACCGCATATTCTCAGTCGTCGCGCCTTGCCAGCGGGGCGGGGTCCCCAGCGCGGCAGCCGTGCTGGGGTGCCGGGGCGTCTCACCGGTCTCGATGCTCGCCGGGACTTCACCACGGGCTGCTAGCCGGATCGGGCGAAAACGAAACCGGGTTTCGTTTTTCGGGAGTCTGGTTGGGAAAAACGAAACCCGGTCTCGTTTTCGCCCTACCCCACGAACTTGTATCCCGACCCGTGAATCGTGAGGATGTGCTCGGGCGCGTGTGGCGCCCGTTCGATTTTCTGCCGCAGCTTGGCCACGAAGTTGTCGATGGTGCGTGTCGTCGGGAACTCTTCGTAGCCCCACACTTCGTTGAGAATCTGCTCGCGGGTCACCACCTGCCCGATGTGCTGGACGAAGTAGCGAAGCAGATCGAATTCGCGTGCGGTGAACTCGATGCGCGCGCGGCCGCGGCGGGCCTGGTGCAGCTTGAAGTCGATGTCGATGTCGCCGATGCGGACGGCGTCGCTGGGCGTTTTTTGCGCGCCCGTACGCCGGAGCACGGCGCGGACGCGCGCGAGGAGCTCGGTAATCGAAAACGGCTTCGTCACATAGTCGTCGGCGCCGAGCTCGAGGCCGAGCACTTTGTCGGTTTCCGCGGACCGCGCGGTCAGCATCACGATCGGCGTCGCGCTGGATCGTACGCGCAACTCGCGGCAGACGTCGAAGCCGTTCTTCTTGGGCAGCATGACATCGAGAATCACCAAGTCCGGATTGAAGCTGGCGGCTGTCGTCAGGCCTTCTTCGCCGTCAGCCGCGGTGGCGACGTCGTAACCCTCGAGCTCGAGATTGTCACGCAGTCCGAGCAGCATCTGCGGCTCGTCCTCGATCACCAGGATGCGTTTCATGCGATGCTCCGCCCGCGGCGGCCCCGGCGGGAATCGGGAAGAAGAGAGTGAACGTGCTGCCTCGGTCCGGTTCG
>JAIVJN010000191.1 GCA_020200025.1 Acidobacteriota bacterium
GCCGAGCGCCTCGAAGATCTCCCCATTGACTTGGCCGGTCTGCACCCGTCGCGGTCGGTCCGAGGCCGCCAAATTCGTCTCCGTCGTCGCAAAGGCGCCGACCACGCTGAAAGACTGGTTCATCTCGCGATACTCGAAGTACTCGGGTGGCGACACCCAGAACTGATCGAAGCCCATGTTGGGAAAACGGGTCGTGATGAACATGAGCTGGTCGGGAGCCGAATATCCCAGCGGCCGCAAGATCACGCCGTTGACGACCGAGAAGATCGCGGTGTTGGCGCCGATCCCGAGCGCCAGGGTCAGCACGGTGACGGTGGCAAAGCCCGGCGCACGCAGTAGATTCCGAATGGCATAGCGGATGTCCTGGCGAAAGTTCTGCACGTCACGCTTGGACGGGCCAGAGGGCGGGAACGTTCAGGTCATTGACGGGCTCCGAGTCGAATCTGCCGACACCTGGACGAGTCGTGGCACCGAATGGCCGAGGGCAGACGGGGATACGGCGTTACGGCGGCCTTATCTGCGGCTATGCTGGCGCCGTGCGCGCACGGATTGTAGCGATCGCGGTACTCGTGGCCTCGAGCACGCCCGCGATGGCGGGAGCGCCGAACGGCGATCTGCCGCAGATTCCCGGCTTTTTCGACCTGTCCGTCCCTGGGGGGGCGGAGACGCTCGACGCCCTTCGCATCCCCGCTGTCGATGTCCCTCTCACGCTCAATTTGCTGGCGCGAACGCTGCACGGTCAAGGCAACAGCGCAGAGACCGCGGCGCGGACGCGAGCGACCCTTGCGCACGCCGCCCTGCTGGGCGCCGCGACGGCACCTGACCCCGCGCCGGCGGATGGGCCGGCCACGGTGCCGGTGCCTTGGTCGGATGCGCTTTGGCGGACGCTGCTGAAAGTGCCGCGCTCCGCCGATCTGTTCTCCGCGATCGTTGCCAGCCGGCCTGCCCTGCTCGTCGCGGCCGGTGCAACAGCCACGGATGCATCGACACGCGCGCTGCTGGCGGACGATCGGCCACTCTGCCAATGGATCCTCAGGCACGCACCGGGTGCGTTTGTCGTCGCCGCGCGGTCGCTCCGTATCGCGAACCGGCAGGTCGTCGTTCCGGGTGGACAGGCGGCCCATGCGATGTGGCAAGAGCTGGCCGGCGTCTCGCCGGCCAAGCCAGCGGAGTTCCTGCGTGCGCTGCTGACCCGCGACGGCGGTCGGCTCGCGTGGTTCTTCGACACCATGGCCTCGCTCGATCCTGCTCGCCTCGATTGGGCTCTCGAAGCCGTGGCGCAACGCACACGCGTCGACCAGGGCCGCGAGCTCTACGCCGGCTTTCGCGCGGTCGATTCCAGTTGGCACCTGGAAGACCACCCGTTCCAGCGCAATGGGGTCGACCCGCAAACGATCTTCCAGGTGCTCGATCTCGAGCAGGGGCGCATCGGTGGGCCCGCGTGGCTTTGGCTCTGGGATGAGCTCTTCTCTCGGGGCCCCATTCGCGCGGGCGAGGCCCGGCCGCGCCCGTCGTCCGATCGTGGGCTCGTGTCCCTTTCCTGGCTGGGCCGGCGCATCTTCGACGCACCGTCATTTCGGGAGCGTCGCGCGCGCTTCGAGATGGTGCGCCTTGCGCAGCGCGTGTTCTCATCGGCCACTGCCGAAACGGCGCCCGATCTACTCGTGGCCTTGAGCGGTTATCGGCGCTTTCCCTCGCTGCTCCTGACACTGGAACGGATCGGTGTGGCGTCACCGGCGACGTGGGCTGCCAGTGTCGAGGCGGCATACCGAGCCGACGAAGGGTCAGACGCCGATCGGAGAGTGTCGCTCGCGATCTTTCAAGGGGCGGTCGCCATCATCGAGCGTGCTCGACTGGCGAGATCGATAGACATGCCGGCCGTCGATCGGTTGCTGCAGACGCTGGCCGACGCGGTGACATCCGACGCGCCGGTGCCGCAAAGTGTCGCGGTCTGGATCGTCGAGTCGCTCGTGCCTGCGCTACCGCGCCTCGACGTGCCCGATGCGTGGACGAGGGCAACGGCCTACGAATCGACCATCCTGCAGGCACTCGCTGGACGTCCGGGCCAGAACACGGTCAAGGTGACATGGGAAGGTCTCGATCACGTCGTGGACCTCGCCGCCACCGAACGCGAACGGATCCGCCACTTACGGGAGATCGTGCCGTCGCCTGGGTTGGACGCGGCGCTCGCCTCGCGCAAAGCAGAGGAGCTGGCGGCGGCGCTCATCGCCCTCGTGTATACGGCGGCATTGGGCGACCCATCTGGCGCCGCACTCCTCAGCCCCGATGTGGTGTCTCGCCACGATTTCGGCGAGAGCGCCATCTCGACGGATCGGCGTGAGCTCGGGCCGTGGCGTGTCCCGCGCGACATGCTGGGCATCGACGGGCCTTGGCGCGTCGAAGGGTCGCTGCTCGGGCTCGACATCGCCCTCTCGCGGCTCGCCGTCCGACGACTCGCGGATCAAGAGATGCCCCGCGCGCCCACCATCAACCTGAACGACTGGAACGTGCTCGGTCGCACGATCGCGCAGCTCGATCCCTACGCGCTCGCCGATGCCGACCGCGACCTGCTGGCGGCGGCCATCGGGCGCGGTCGTGCGCGCGTGTCCCACGCGGCGGGCAGCCTTCCCGAGCTGGCCCTGGTGGCGCGCGAAGCGCGGTTGTCGCCGACGGTGCAAGCGCTGCTGCCGTGGATCGTCAGCCGTCGTCCCGAAGCCGCGAGCGAGCTCTTCAGCCTGCGCGACCTGCTCTGGCTCGGCAAGCCGGCACTCTCTCGCGCCCAGGTGGACCGCTGGGGCGTGCCCGCCGAGCCCGTGGACGGCCGGCTGATTCCCGCAATGCCGCAGTCGGCGCCGTGGGAGAATCACGCGGGCTATGCGGACGACGGGCGCATGGCGACGCAAGTGCCCGATTTGACGCTGCGACTCGTGGAAGAGATGGCGCGGCTGCGGCTACCGGCACGGCTGCTACCGGCGCTGCTCGCCTTCGCGGTCCAGGACTTCGCTCACGAGGTCGACGCGCGCTTTGCGGACGACTGGCCGGCGCTGGTTCGGGCGGCCCGCGCGGTGACCTCGACGCGTATCGAGGACTACGTCGCGGCGCTGGCGGGCACCGGTCACCTGCGCTAGCCGCCCGTGGTGAGAGTCCCGGCGAGCACCGAGACCGGTGAGACGCCCCGGCACCCCAGCACGGCTGCCGCGCTGGGGACCCCGCCCCGCGGGCAAGGCGCGACGACTGAGAATATCGGCCCATATTTGAAGAAGGAGCAACGCCGGCACGCTCGTGGCGACGTCGGCCGGTCAAGACGGCGGCAGCGTGGCGGTCACGATCGTCTCGCCCGACCCAGACGCGTTTGTCAGCGGGACCGTGCGGCTCGCCGCGCGCATCGAGCCCTCGCCGCGGATAGCCGACGTGTCGCACGTGTTGTTCTATGCCGACGGCCGGCTCGTGTGCACCATCGTCGAGCCGGCGCAGGCGGAGTGTCCGTGGGATGCGGGCAGCGAAATCACCGAGCACGTCATCCGGGTGGTCGCGCAGCTGAAGGCCGGCGGTCGCGTCGTCTCCAGCGCACGAACGAAGAAGCTCGATCATGCAGAGTCGGTGAACGTCGAGGTCGTGCAGATCACGGCCGTCGTGAGCGACCGCAACCGGTTCGTGAAAGGACTCGCCCCCACCGCCTTCCGCCTGAAGGAAGACGGCGTGCCGCAGAGCATTCAGCACTTCTCTTCCGAGGGATCACCACTCGAGCTCATCGTCGCCATCGACGTCAGCGGCAGCATGAGCGACGCCATGCCGCAGCTCAAGAACGCTGTGCGTCGCTTCCTGTCGGCGTTGGGGCCCAAGGATCAGGTGACGCTCGCGGCCTTCAACGACAGCATGTTCACGCTCGCGCGCAGCGACGCGAACCCCACGCAACGGCTGCGGGCTGTTGACCGTGCAACTGCTGTCGAAACAGGCCGGGCGCCGGGTGCTGGTGGTGTTCAGCGACGGCGACGACCGGTCGAGTCACGCCACCATCGAGACGGTCGAAACGGCCATCCGGGCCAACGATGCGACGCTCTTCATGGTGGTGCTGGGGCGAGGTGTTCGCGAGAGGCAATTGCGGTCGGGCATCGAACGCCTGGTCGAGCTGAGCGGCGGGCGGCTCCTCTTCGTCGAGCGGAGCGACCAACTGAGCGAGCCGTTTGCCGAGATCATCGAGGAGCTGTCGAATCAATATCTCATCGGCTACGAGTCGACCAACGCGCGCCGCGATGGGAAGTGGCGCGAGATCGAGCTCGACATCCTGGGACACGATTTCACAGTTCGCGCCAGACAGGGCTATAAGGCGCCGGGCAAGTGACGGCAGAGTGCAAAGTGCAGAAAGCCTGTGAGTCAACCGCCACGCCCTTCGACTCCGCTCGGGGCCGTCCTGAGCAGCGTCGAAGGACGATGACCATGAAGAAGAGACGCGGAGACCGTTTTCCCTTCGTAGCCTTCGTGTGTTTCGTGGCTTCCTTTCCGTCCATCTTGGCCGCCCAGGAACCGCCGCGGCCGCAGTTCGAGACGCGCGCCGAGCTGGTGCTCGTTGACGTCAACGTCGTCGATCGCGAGGGTCAGCCGGTCTCCGACCTCAACGAGACCGACTTCGAGATCGAAATCAACGGCCAGCCGCGCACAATTCAGTCGGTGCAGTTCGTCTCGACCGTGCCAGACCCGTCGATCACGCCCTCTCTGCGCGAGGCGGCATTCTCGAGCAATGAAGCGCCGACGTCTGGACGACTGCTGCTCTTCGTCGTCGACGAGGGCAACATGCGCATGGGCTCGGCGCGCGCCGTGCTTCGCACGGCGCAGATGCTGATGGATCGGCTGGCGCCTGGCGACCTCGTGGGACTGGCCCGATTGCCGACCGGCGCGGGCGGCGTCGAGTTCACGACCGACCGAGAGCGCATCCGCACGGCGCTGCAACGTGTCACCGGCTCGGTCGGCAGCCGCATCGCCGGCAGCAACCTTCGCATCAGCGAAGCGAGCGCTTTCGAAAGCGGCGATCAAGTCTCGTGGCAACAAGCGATCGACCGGGAGTGCGCCGGCGAATCGGGGCTGGGCCTGGAAGCGTGCATCGAAAACCTCCAGGGCGATGCCCGGGGGATGATCATGGACGTCGGCGCGCGGACGCGCGCGACGTTCCAGGCGCTCGAGAGCCTGTTCGAACGGCTTCGCTCCCTCGATGCGCCGGTGACCGTCGTCATGATCTCAGAGGGTCTCTACGTCGGGCGCGATCGTCAGAACATGACCACTCTGGCGCGGCGGGCGGCAGAAGCACGTGCGACGATGCACATCGTGCGGCCGCACCAGACATTCTTCGACATCGAGGATCGGACAGCGCCGGGACTGGGCTCGTTCTTCGACGACGGCCTCCTCAGCGAAGGTCTCGAACAACTTGCCGCGCAGACGCGCGGCACGCTCAGCCAGGTCACCACGGGATCGGGAGAGACAGTATTCGAACGGCTCGGACGCGAGCTCGCCGGATATTACCTGATCGGATTCGAACCGACCGAGGTAGACCGGACGGGGCGCGAACGGCGTATCCGCGTGCGTGTGGGACGCCGAGATCTGCGCGTGCGCGCGCGACCCATGTTTGTCATTCGCGAGCCGACCCGGTCCGCCGCCGCGGCGGCGGAAGCGGGGACGACCACCGGGCTCATCAAGCAGCTTCTCGGTGCGCCGTTGCCGACGCGCGGCTTGCCGATGCGTGTCGCGAGCTTCACGGCGACGAGCACCAGCGAGTCGCGGGTCCGGGTGATCATTGCGGCGGAGATCGGCGACCCGGCGACGGAGGCGGTCGAGTGGCCGATCGGGTTGCTCGTCATCGACAAGGACGACAAGGTCGTCGCCAGCAGCCTCGATCCGGCCGCCCTTGCGCCCGCAAGCGCGATACAGCCGTCGCCGAGGCTGCTGCTGACGTCGGTGCTGCTCGAGCCGGGGCAATACACGTTGCGGCTTGCCGCGATCGGTCCTGACGGGCGCAGCGGCAGCGTGCATCACTCGATCGATGCCCGATTCAAACGTGGACCGCGGAAGCTCGAGATCTCTGATCTCTTGCTCGTGCCCGCTCAGCTCGGCGCCGCCGCGATTCCCAGGCTCACCCCCTCGGCGATCATCGAGACCGAAACGATCCAGGCGATGATCGAGATGATGGGGTCGGACGAGCCAGCGTTCTCGCGTGCCCGCGTGCGCGTCCACGTGGCGAGTGCCGACACCAGTGAATCGGCACTTTCGTCTGGCACCGGTCGCTGCCCCGGCGACGACGCTCGAGGCGGCGGGCGACGGCGCTGAGCTCGATCCCGATGCGCCACCCGCGCCGCCGCCACCCTCGCGCATTCTCGCCCCCGTGCCAAAGTTCCTTCCCGAGCTGGTCGTGCGCCCCGACGTGGTCGAGCCGTTTCTCGAGGGTCTTCTCGATCTGCATCCGCCGTCGGCGGCAATTGCAACCATCGTGGAACGGGCGCGCGTAGGCCTCTACGAGGCGCCCGAGGTCGACGGGCGGCTCACGGCGGAAGACGAGCTGACCTTGGCGTTCATCCGTGGTCTGGGCGCCCTGCAGAAGAATCAGCTCTCGCAAGCCACGGCGTGGTTTCAGCAGACCGCGAAGGGCGCGTCCGACTTTCTCGGCGCCGCGTTCTACCTGGGCGCGTGCTTTGCCGCCAACGGACGCGATCCTGAAGCGATCGGCGCCTGGCAGATGGCGCTGCTCAGCGAGAATCCTGGCGCCGTCTATCCGCTGCTGGTCGACGCGCTGCTGCGCGTCGGCGATGGACGTCAAGCATCGGAGGTGCTCGCTGAAGCGCCGTTGGCGTGGGCAGACGAGAACGAACGGCTTCGCCGAGAGGCCACGGCCGAGGCGATGGTGGGAGACTTCGAGGCAGCGCTGCCCAAGCTGACGGCCCTCATCGCCGGAACCTCGGCCGTCGATCCGAGTCTGCTGTTCATGACCATTCAAGTGCTCTACCGGCTGCACGTCGATTCGGGCGGGCTGAACGAGGACAATCGCGCGCGCTTCGCGCAGTGGGTGGCGCAGTACGAGCAGACCAGTGGCCCGAACCTGGCCCTCGTCGAGACGTGGAAGCGGTTCGTGTTGAAGTGATCGCCGCCCGCGTGTCGGCGCCAAGCCGACCGGTAAGCCATTTGAACCTGGATGCTTAGCGCCTGACAGAACTATTACAGTGCACGCCGAGACGACCTGCTACTGTCGGACGGTCATGATTCAGGTCTCGGCGCTCTACGGTCGCAAGGTCTCCCAAGGCATCAATTGGATCACCGTCATCGCGATGACGGCGTTCCACATCGGCGCGGTCGCGGCGTTCTTCTTCATCGACGCGGGCGCCATTCTCGCCACCATCGCGTTGTGGTGGATCTCGGGGTCGCTCGGCATCGGCATGGGCTATCACCGGCTGCTCACGCACCGGGGATACAGGACGCCCAAGTGGGTGGAGTACTTCCTCACGTTCTGCGGCACGCTGGCGCTCGAAGGGGGCCCGATCTTCTGGGTCGCGACGCACCGCATCCACCATCAGCACTCCGACCGTGACGGTGATCCGCACTCACCGCGCGAGGGCACGCTCTGGGCACACATGGGGTGGATCTTCACCGGCGCGGCCATGCACCACGATACGCAGGTGCTCCGCCGCTACGTTCCCGACCTCAGCAAAGACCCTGTCCACGTGTGGCTCACGACGTGGCACTGGGTGCCGCAAGTCACCGTCGGCCTCCTATTGCTCGCCTTCGGTGGCATTCCGTATGTGCTCTGGGCCGTCTTCTTCCGCACGACCTTCGGCCTGCACGCGACGTGGCTGGTGAACTCGGCGACGCACCTGTGGGGCGCGCGCCGCTTCGAGACCCGCGACGATTCGACCAACAACTGGTGGGTGGCGCTCCTCACCTTTGGCGAGGGGTGGCACAACAACCACCATGCGCATCCCGTATCCGCGCGTCACGGACTCGCCTGGTACGAAGTCGACCTCAACTACTACGGGATCAGGGCGCTGCAGCTTCTCGGGCTGGCGCACGACGTCAGGGTCGCCAAGCTCCCCAAGACGTCGCATCAGGCGCGGCAGGAAACGCCCGACGCGGTCGATATCAGCGACGCGACGCTGGCGACGGAATAGTAGGGTGGGCCTTCACGGCCCGCCTTTGGCGCACCGTAAAGGTGCGCCCTACACCGGCCCGCCTTCGCTCTGGGCGCACCCTAAAGGTGCGCCCCACGACCAGGCACGATAGAATCGCGCCGTGACTCGCCGTCAAACCGCGACGGTCGCTTTCATCGTTCTCTGCGTCGTCCTGGTCGCCGCGGCCGTCTCCCTCAACGTTGGCTGGATCCTGGTCAACGGGCGTCAGG
>JAIVJN010000192.1 GCA_020200025.1 Acidobacteriota bacterium
CGCCAACCCTGGCCCCCATTCGAGCCATCCAATCACGCGACATCGGTGACTGAGGGATCCATGGGCAATCTGAGTCAAGACCTCCGCTTCGCCGTTCGCTCGTTCTTGCGCGCGCCGCGCTTCACCATTCCCGCCGTGCTCGCATTAGCGCTCGGCATCGGGGCAACGTCTGCGACCTTCAGCGTCGTTCGCGGCGTCATGCTCGAGCCGCTCCCCTACCACGACCCTGAGCGCATCGTCGTCGTCTGGGAGAACAATCTCAAACGCAACCGCCCTCGCAACGTGATCGGGGCTGCCAACTTCGTCGAGTGGAGGGAGCGTACTCGTTCGCTCGAGAACCTGGCGATGGTCGGTCCCGCACGGCTCAACCTCATGTTGGGCGACCAACCGCAGGAGGTCACGGGACTATCGGCCTCGTCCGACGTCTTCCCGGCGCTCGGCGTGCAGCCGGCACTCGGCCGCGCGTACTCGTCTACCGAGGACGAAGAGGGCCATGACGATGTGATGGTCGTGAGCCACGAATTCTGGCAGTCACGGCTGGCCGGGCGGGGGGACGTGCTCGGCATCACCGTTCCGGCCAACGGGCGGCTGCGCACCATCGTCGGCGTCATGCCGCCGGCATTCACCGTCTTGGGTCAGAAAGCCGACTTCCTCGTTCCCTATGGCTGGACGCTCGAGCGGCTGCGCGCGGCTCCCGGTCGGGGCTCTTCCCATGGGCTGGCCCGGCTTCGCGCCGGCGTGTCGATCGAGCAAGCCGCGAGCGACATGCAGAACATTGCGGCGGCACTCGAAGCTGAATTCCCAGAACGCAATGCCGGCTGGTCTGTGACGCTCGTGCCCGTGCACGAGCAGATGGTGGACCAGATTCGGCCCGCGCTGCAGGTGCTCGGCGGCGCCGTCGCCCTCGTGCTGCTCATCGCGTGCGTTAATGTCGCCAACTTGCTGCTGGCGCGGAGCACCGCGCGGCAACAGGAGCTTGGCGTCCGCGCCGCGTTGGGCGCGAAGCGCGGCCGTCTGGTGCGCCAACTGCTCAGCGAAAGTCTCTTGCTCGGCGCAGCCGGCGGCGTCGCGGGGCTCGCCCTGGCGTTCCTGTTTCATCGTGGGCTGCTGGCGCTCGTCGCCAACCGCATCCCGGTGCCGAGGATCGAGCAGGTCACGCTCGACGTCACGGTGTTGGCGTTCACGATGGTGCTCGCCCTCACCACGGGTCTGCTCTTCGGCTTCGTTCCAGCGATGCTCGCCTCGCACACACCGAATGAGGCGTTACGCGAGGGAGGACGACATGGTGGAAGCCCGAGATCACGACGCGCGCTCGGGGTGCTCGTCGTGGCCGAGGTCGCGCTCTCGCTCGTCTTGCTCGCTGGAGCGGGGCTGCTGATTCGTAGCTTCGTGCGGTTGCAAGACATTCACCCTGGGTTCAGGGCAGAAGGTCTGCTCACGGCCCGCGTCCAGTTGCCGGCCATCCGCTACGACACCGACGAGCGTCGCTCGGGCTTCTTTACCGACGTGCTCACGCGCGTCGAGGCGCTGCCATCGGTGAGGGCTGCGGCCGGCGTCAGCTTCCTGCCGCTTGCCGGGCTAGGCATCGCCACGAGCTTCGACGTCGCCGACCAGCCGCGACCGGGTGCCGGCGAGGCGCCGACCACCGAAGTCCGGCCGGTCACGCCAAACTTTTTTCGCACGATGGGTATCCCGCATCTGGCGGGGCGCGACTTTACCGCTTCCGATCGCCGAGACTCGCCGCGGGTCGCGATCATCAGCGAGACGCTGGCGCGGCGCCATCTCGCCGGTGAAAACCCAATCGGCAAGCGCCTGCACGTCAATGCTGGTCCAGGGGGCAACGATCCGTTCGAGGTCGTCGGCATTGTCGGCGACATCACGATGACGTCGCTCGAGGGCGAGATGCGCCCGGCGGTCTACATCCCCCATACCCAGCTTGCGATCGGGCTGATGACACTCGTGGTTCGTACGGATACGAACCCCTTGACCCTCGCGAACAGCGTCGGCGCGGCCGTACGGACCATCGATTCCGAGCTGCCGCTGGCGGACGTGCGCACGATGTCAGACGTGGTCGATGCCACACTCGCCCGACCGCGTATTGTCGCGGTCTTGCTCGCCGTGTTCGCGCTGATGGCGTTGGTCCTTGCAGGCGTCGGCGTCTACGGCGTGATGGCGTACACGGTGGCGCAACGCACACGCGAGATCGGCGTCAGGATGGCGCTTGGCGCCACGCCTCGATCCGTCTTCCGCCTCGTCTTGGGTCAGGCGCTCCGGCTCGTGCTCGCCGGCGTGGTGGCCGGAGTGATCGCCGCCAGCGCGCTGACGCGGTTTCTCACCACGCTGTTGTACGAGACCGACACGCTCGATCCCTGGACGTTCGGTGCCACAGCACTGCTCCTCGTGCTTGTCGCGTTACTCGCCTCGTATGTCCCAGCGCGCCGGGGCACGCGTATCGCGCCGGTGCAGGCGTTGAGGGCTGAGTAGACGGCGGACGGTCTACGGCACACGAACATCTCCGGCAGGCGGCCCGCTTCGTTCGCTCGGTGGCCCCGCGGGTTACGGTCGTAGGCCGGGATGCGCCCGAGCTCGAGCATGTCGAGCCCAGCCCGAACGTGCATCCATAGGTCCGCGTCGACCGAGGTGTGACGCAGGCCGACGAGCAGGCCGCCGGCTGCAAAGACAAGAAGGCCGACCGTCCACCAGCGATCTTCGTCAGGAGGAGAGTCTGGCTGGTGGATGCGGATGGCCCCGCCAAGTAACGCGTAGCGGAAGGGCAGAAGGGCTCAAGGACGGCGGGCGGCAGGCGGCAGGCGGGAAGGGCGGCAGGCGGCCCGCCTCCGCTCGCTCGATGAGTTTGGGCGAGCTACGGCGAGGTCCCGCCGAAGCGGACCAGAAGGGCCGCGAAGGTGGACAGGCGGCAGGCGGTGAATTCTGGGACAGTCCGAGATGTCGCGGTGATACTGACAATCGGCAACAACGTGCGCGTTCGCTGCGGATACTGCGCTGACCCCTGCAAAACACGGTTAGAACTGCCACGTTCACAGACCGCGCGTTGGAACCTCACTTGCTAGAGAGGGCGACTCGGCCCGCCCACGGGACCTCGTGTATTGAGATAATACATGAGGGCGCGTCGTGGCAGCAAAGGGGGCGGTTCGCACTGTGAACCGCTTCCGCGCATACGGGCGATGCCAAGTCATCGGGGAGTAGCATCGTGCACAAGGTCAAGTGGTGGGAGCGAGCGCGAGAGGTCACCGCACGGCATCC